>NZ_RZSN01000050.1:0-33536 GCF_003997315.1 Mesorhizobium sp. M1A.F.Ca.IN.020.04.1.1 | reverse complement strand
AACGTGGCGCGGGTCGGCACGTCGCCGGGAAAAGGAAGCGGCGCCGAGGCTGGCGTCAGCCGCGCCGGCGGTCGAGAGGTGATGTCGAGCATAATGCCGTCGCCTTCCAGCACCGACAGCGTGCGGTCGACCCCGGCGAAGCTGGAGAATGGCCCGCTGGTCTCGACGCGCGCGATGGAGATGCGCCAGTCGAAATCCTCGAGACCGGCGCCATCAGGCGAGACGGCGATCTCGGTGGTCGTGCCGCCGCCGTTCTTCCACGGCATGACGCGATAGCCGGCGGCACGAAGGATGCGCATCGGTTCAACCCAGTATGCCCGGCAGGTTGAGCTGGTGCTCCTTCGCGCACTCGATGGCGATGTCGTAACCGGCATCGGCGTGACGCATGACGCCGGTCGCCGGGTCGTTCCACAGCACGCGCTCCAGGCGCCTGGCCGCGTCAGGCGTTCCGTCGGCGACGATCACCATGCCGGCATGCTGCGAGAAGCCCATGCCGACGCCGCCGCCGTGATGCAGCGAGACCCAGGTGGCACCGGACGCGGTGTTGAGCAGCGCGTTGAGCAGCGGCCAGTCGGAAATGGCGTCGGAGCCATCCTTCATCGCCTCGGTCTCGCGGTTCGGCGAGGCGACCGAGCCGGAATCGAGATGGTCGCGGCCAATGACGACCGGCGCCTTGAGCTCGCCCTTGGCCACCATTTCGTTGAAGGCGAGCCCCAATCGATGGCGGTCGCCAAGCCCGACCCAGCAGATGCGCGCCGGCAGGCCCTGGAAGGAGATGCGCTCGCGCGCCATGTCGAGCCAATTGTGCAGATGCGTGTTGCCGGGGGTGAGTTCGCGCACCTTGGCGTCGGTCTTGTAGATATCTTCCGGATCGCCCGAGAGCGCAGCCCAGCGGAACGGGCCGATGCCGCGGCAGAACAGCGGACGGATGTAAGCCGGCACGAAGCCGGGGAAGGCGAAGGCATTTTCGAAACCCTCGTCCTTGGCGACCTCGCGGATGTTGTTACCGTAGTCGAGCGTCGGCACGCCGGCGTTCCAGAACGCCACCATCGCCTCGACATGCTCGCGCATCGACGCGCGCGCCGCCTTCTCCACCGCCTTCGGATCACTGACGCGCTTCTCGCGCCATTCGGCCATGGTCCAGCCCTTGGGCAGATAGCCGTTGATCGGGTCATGCGCCGAGGTCTGGTCGGTGAGGATATCGGGGCGGATCCCACGCCTGAACATCTCCGGCACGATCTCGGCGGCATTGCCGAGCAGGCCGACGGACTTCGCCTCGCCGGCCTTGGTCCAGCGCTCGGTCATTTCCATCGCCTCGTCGAGCGTTTTGGCCTTCTCGTCCAGGTAGCGAGTGCGCAAGCGGAAGTCGATCGAGTCCGGATTGCATTCGATGGCGAGGCAGGAGGCGCCGGCCATGACAGCGGCCAGAGGCTGGGCGCCGCCCATGCCGCCGAGGCCGGCGGTCAGGATCCACTTGCCCTTGAGATTGCCGCCATAGTGCTGGCGGCCGGCCTCGACGAAGGTTTCGTAGGTGCCCTGAACGATGCCTTGCGTGCCGATATAGATCCAGGAACCGGCCGTCATCTGGCCGTACATCATCAGGCCCTTCCTATCGAGATCGTTGAATTTTTCCCAGGTCGCCCAGTGCGGCACGATGTTGGAATTGGCGATCAAGACGCGCGGCGCGTCCTTGTGGGTGCGGAAGACGCCGACCGGCTTGCCCGACTGCACCAAGAGCGTCTCGTCCTCGCCGAGCGTCTTCAGCGACGCGGCGATGCGGTCGAAATCGTTCCAGGTGCGCGCCGCCCGGCCGATGCCGCCATAGACCACGAGCTCGTTCGGGTTCTCGGCAACCTCCGGATCGAGATTGTTCATCAGCATGCGCAGCGGCGCCTCGGTCGTCCAATAGCGGGCGTTGAGCTTGTCGCCGCGCGGCGCGCGGACTTCACGGATGTTGTGGCGAGGGTCGGTCATGTCGGCAGTTCCCTTCGATCAGGTGCGGCGGGAGCGTCAGCGCGCGGCCCAGGCAATCGCGGTTTCGAGAATGGTTTTCAGCGTGGCGCGGATCGGCGCCGCGTAGGTTGGGTCGTAAGGCACCGGCCAGTTGTCCGGCGCGCCCTTTTCCGACGGCTCGCGCATATAGCCGCGGTTCGAGAGCTCCATCTGCAGCGCATGGACGCCGCTCTGCGGCCGGCCGAAACTTCTGGTGATCCAGCCGCCCTTGAAGCGCCCATTGACCACCCAGGACTGGCTGCTCGCCGCGAGGATGGCGGCTACCTGTTCCTGCAGGGATGCTTCGGTGCTCTTGCCGTCATTGGTGCCGAGATTGAACACCGGCAGCGTGCCTTCGAACAGGCGCGGCAGCACCGAGCGAATTGAATGGCAGTCATAGAGCACGATCTTCTCGTGCATGCCGCGCAGACGGTCGATCTCAGCCTGCAGGGCGGCATGGTAAGGCGCGAAGTAAGTCTCGCGGCGCAGGTCGATCTCGGACGGCGTCGGCTCCTCGCCCATGCGGTAGAGCGGATCGCCATCAAACGTGTCGGTGGGGCAGAGCGTGGTCGTCGCCTGTCCAGGATAAAGCGAGACGCCGGAGGGGTCGCGGTTGACGTCGATGACGGTGCGCGAGATGGCGGTGTGGACGACCGTGGCGCCAAGATCGTTCGCGAAGTCGTACAGCTTGTCGATCCACCAGTCGCAGTCGCGGCGGCCGAGCCACGGCGAGACCAACCGGCTGTCGAGGCCCGCAAGATCTATGCCGGTGTGCGGGATCGAGACCAGCAGCGGCGCCGTACCGCGTGTGATGGTGAGCCAGGGCGTGGTCATTGGAGCTCTCCACGGGTTGGAGCTCTACGGCGCCCCCCTCTGTCCTGCCGGACATCTCCCCCACGAGGGGGGAGATCAGATATCACGCCGGCTTTCGCCAATCGTCCACGTTGCAAGAAGGAGCGGGGCGCCAAAGTTGCCAATCTCCCCCCTTGTGGGGGAGATGTCCGGCAGGACAGCGGGGGGCGTGAAGGATCGCGACCTATCAGAGCATTCAATCTCATGACGCAATCCCCGGCAGCGCCACCGCAGCCGCCGCCTTAACCGCCGCGCCGCTGCGGACCAGGGCGATCGCCTTTTCCATGTCGGGGTGGAAATGCCGGTCGTTGTCGAGATGCGGCACCTCGGCTCGGACCAGCTTGCGCACCGTTTCCAGCGCTTCGCTCGAGGCGAGCGGGGCGTGGAAATCGCAGCCTTGCGCGGCTGCCAACAGCTCGATGCCGATGACGGCCGTTGCATTCTCGATCATGCCGAGCAGGCGGCGCGCGCCGTGCGCAGCCATCGAGACATGGTCTTCCTGGTTGGCCGAGGTCGGGATGGAATCGACGCTCGCCGGATAGGCCTTCTGCTTGTTTTCCGAAACGAGCGCCGCCGCCGTCACCTGGGGGATCATGAAACCGGAATTGAGGCCAGGCTTCGGCGTCAGAAATGCCGGCATGCCGGAGAGCGCCGGATCGACCAGCATGGCGATGCGCCGCTCCGACAGCGAGCCGATCTCGCAGACGGCAAGCGCGATCATGTCGGCGGCAAAGGCCACCGGCTCGGCGTGAAAATTGCCGCCCGAGAGCGCGGTGTCGTCCTCGGCGAAGATCAGCGGGTTGTCGGTGACGCCGTTGGCTTCGGTCTCGAGCGTGTCGGCCGCCTTGCGCAGGACGTCGAGCGCGGCACCCATCACCTGCGGCTGGCAGCGCAGGCAGTATGGATCCTGCACGCGCTCGTCGCCAACGCGGTGCGATTCACGGATGGCGCTGCCGGCCATCAGATCGCGCAACGCGTCCGCGGTCTCGATCTGACCGCGATGCTTGCGCAACAGATGGATGCGCGGATCGAAAGGCGCGTCGGAGCCGCGAGCAGCGTCGGTCGACAGCGCGCCGGCGACCAGCGCGGACCGGTAGAGCGTCTCGGCTTCGAACAGGCCGGCGAGCGCGAAGGCGGTCGAGAACTGGGTGCCGTTGAGCAGCGCCAGGCCTTCCTTGGCGCCGAGCGTGACCGGTTCCAGCCCATGCGAGACGAACGCGACCTTGGCCGGGAAGCGACCATGCGGGGTAAAACATTCACCGACGCCGATCATGACCGCCGTCATATGCGCGAGCGGCGCGAGGTCGCCCGAGGCGCCGACCGAACCTTGCACCGGCACCACCGGAATGACGTCGTTGGCGAGCATCCCCTGGAGCAGGTCGATGGTCTCGGCGCGCACGCCGGAAGCGCCCTGGGCAAGGCTCGCCAGCTTCAACGCCATCATCAGCCGCACCACGGGGGCCGGCATCGGTTCGCCGACGCCCGCGGCATGGGAAAGCACGATGTTGCGTTGCAGCGTTTCAAGATCGTTTGCCGGAATGCGAACGCTGGCGAGCTTACCGAAGCCGGTGTTGATGCCGTAGACCGGCTCGCCTTTGGCGACGATGCGGGCGACGGCTTCGGCGCTGGCCTTGATCTTCGGCCGGCAGGAATCGTCGAGCTTCGGCACGGCGCCGCGATAGATGGCGCGCCAGTCGGCAAGCGTTGCGCTGCCGGGCTTCAGGATCAGTTCGGTCATTGTCCTCTCCAGATGCGGGCATGGAGCGGATTGAAGCCCATGCGGTAGACAAGTTCGGCCGGACGCTCGATATTCCAGACGGCAAGGTCGGCCGATTTGCCGGCTTCCAGCGTGCCGGTCCTGTCGAGAAGCCCCAGCGCACGCGCGGCCTCGCGGGTGACGCCGGCGAGGCATTCGTCGACGGTCAGGCCAAAGAGCGTCGCGGCCATGTTCATGGTGAGCAGCAGCGAGGTGAGCGGCGAGGTACCGGGATTGGAGTCGGTGGCGACCGCCATCGTCACGCCATGCCGGCGGAACAGCTCGACCGGCGGCCTCTTGGTCTCGCGGATGAAATAGTAGGCGCCGGGCAGGATGGTCGCGACGGTGCCGGACCCGGCCATCGCCGCGGCGCCCTCCTCATCGGTGTATTCCAGGTGATCAGCCGACAGCGCGCCGTAGCGCGCGGCAAGCGCCGCGCCATGCAGGTTGGAGAGTTGGTCGGCGTGAAGCTTCACCGGCAGGCCGAGCGCTTTCGCCTTATCGAAGACGCGCGCGATCTGTTCCGGTGAGAAGGCAATGCCCTCGCAAAAGCCGTCGACGGCGTCCGCGAGCTTTTCGGCGGCAACCGCCGGGAGGATCGTGCCGGCGACGAGATCGATGAAAGCGTCCTTGTCGCCCCTGGCTTCGGGCGGCAGCGCATGGGCGGCGAGACAGGTCGTGAGGATCGTGATTGGACGCTCACTGGCCAGACGGCGGGCAGCGCGCAGCGACTTTTTTTCATTGTCGGCATCGAGGCCGTAGCCCGACTTGACCTCGACGGTCGTCACGCCTTCGGCCATCAGCGCGTCGAGGCGGGACAGCGTCTGGGAGACGAGCTGGTCTTCGCTCGCGGCGCGCAGCGACTTGACCGAGGAAACGATGCCACCCCCTGCCCTCGCCACCTCCTCATAGGTGGCTCCGGCCAGGCGCATCTCGAATTCGTTGGCGCGGTTGCCGGCGTAGACAAGGTGGGTGTGGCAATCGATCAGGCCGGGGGTGATCCAGCGGCCCTGGCAATCAACCGTTTCGGCGCCGTGCCCGACGGCTGCCGGCAAGTCGGCCTCCGGTCCGGCATAGACGATCAGCCCGTCGCGCGCGGCGATCGCACCTTTCTCGACGATGCCGAGACCGGCAGCACCCTCGGCCATGGTCGCCAGGCGCGCATTGCGCCACAGACGAAGGCCGCTCTTTCCGTTTGCTGCACCCATCATCTTTTCCATTTGAAAGGATGACGATTATGTATATACATATTGGAACGCGACGCAAGTGTTAATGTCGCTCGGGCTTTCGGATTGGGAGTTTGGACGTGACGGTGATCTTTGCGGAACAGGCGCTGCTGCCCGGCGGTTGGCGGGGCAATGTGAGGATCGCATTCGAGGGCGGCCGTATCTCTGCAGTCGAAGCGGGCTCTTCGGCGCACGCCGGCGACGAACGCCACGCCATCGTCCTGCCCGGCATGCCCAACCTGCACAGCCACGCCTTCCAGCGCGGCATGGCGGGGCTTGCCGAACTGCGCGGTCCCTCGGCCGACAGTTTCTGGAGCTGGCGCGAGGTGATGTACCGCTTCGCGCTGTCGATGACGCCGGACCAGGTCGAGGCGGTCGCGGCGCAGCTTTATGTGGAGATGCTGGAAGCCGGTTTTTCGCGCGTCGGCGAGTTCCACTATCTGCACCACGACCGCGACGGGCAGCCTTATGCCAACATCGCCGAGATGGCGGAGCGCATTGCTTCTGCCGCCGCCGACACCGGCATCGAGCTGACCCTGCTGCCAGTCTTCTATGCCCATTCGGCCTTCGGCGGCGCTGCTCCCAACGAAGGCCAGCGGCGATTCATCAATGATGTCGAACGCTTCAGACGTTTGCTTGAGAAAACTCGCGAGGGCGTTCGCTCGCTTGAGCAAGCCGTCGTCGGCGTCGCGCCGCACAGCCTGCGCGCCGCAACGCCGGACGAACTCAACGCCGTTGCCGCAATGGCGCCGAACGGGCCGATCCACATCCATGTCGCCGAGCAGGTGAAGGAGGTCGAGGACTGCATCGCCTGGTCGGGCAAGCGCCCGGTCGAATTCCTGCTGGCAAACGCCAAGGTCGACAGTCGCTGGTGCCTGATCCACGCCACGCATATGACCGAAGCCGAGACGATCGCCATGGCCAAGGCCGGAGCCGTCGCTGGCCTCTGCCCGATCACCGAGGCCAATCTCGGCGACGGCACTTTCGCCGCCCCCCTGTTCATCGAACATGGCGGCCGCTTCGGCGTCGGCTCCGACTCCAATGTGCTGATCGGCCCGCCGGACGAGCTTCGGCAGCTCGAATATTCGCAGCGCCTTGCCCACCGCGCCCGCAATGTGCTGGCGCGCGCCGGCGGCTCTACCGGTCGCGCGCTGTTCGAGGCCGCGCTCGATGGCGGCAGCATCGCGCTCGGCGCCGGCCCCTCAACCCTCGCCGTCGCCAGGCCCGCCGATTTCGTCTCGCTCGACGCTAGCCATCCCTCGCTTGCCGGCAAGGCGGGCGATGCCATCCTCGACGCCTGGATCTTTGCCAATGGCAGCAAGGTCGATTGCGTCTGGGTGCATGGCAAGAAGCAAGTGAGCGGCGGCAGGCATGTCAAACGCGAGGCGGTCGCCGGGCGCTTCCGCAAAGTGATGATGGCGCTTTCCGAGGGCTGATCCCGATGAGCATGACCGAAACGGCAGAGATGGAAGACGGCGAGACCCTGTCGCTGCACCAGCGGATCCTGTCCGACATCCGGGAAAAAATCCTGTCGGGTGCATGGGCGCCCGGCCACCGCATCCCGTTCGAGCACGAGCTGACGGCTCAGTATGTTTGTTCCCGCATGACTGTGAACAAGGCGCTGTCGCAGCTCGCCAAGGCGGGGTTGATCGAGCGCCGCCGCCGCTCGGGCAGCTTCGTGCGCCAGCCGCAGTCGCAGGCGGCGGTGCTGGAACTGCACGACATCAGGATCGAGGTCGAGGCGCTTGGCCTGCCCTATCGTTATGAACGGCTGGAGCGCATGAAACGACGCGGCAATGCCGAGGATCGGCCGCTGCTTGGGCTATCTGCCACGGGTCCAGTGCTTTGGCTGGAGGGGCTGCATTTTGCCGGCGAACGGCCATTCGCGCTCGAGCAGCGCCTGATCAATCTTTCGGCGGTGGGCGAGGCCAGCGAGGAAGAATTTCTCGACATCGCGCCCGGCCCCTGGCTGATCGGCCGCGTGCCGTGGAGCGAGGCCGAGCACCGTATCCGCGCCATGGCGGCTGACGAAACTATCGCCGACACGCTCGACATCGATCCCGGCGCGCCCTGCCTGGTGGTCGAGCGCCGCACCTGGAGCGCCGAGCATCCGGTCACGCATGTGCGCTTCATCTATCCGGCGGAAAGCCACACGCTTGTGGCGCGGTTCACGCCTTCGCAGGGATGAGCAATCTTCCCCCCGCGGGCCCACGAGGGGAAGATTGGCGGATCCAGCGCCTTACAGCGCCGCCGTGATAATGATCTCGACCAGATATTCCGGGGTGGCGAGCTTGGCTTCGCCGGTGGCGCGGGCGGGCGTGTGGCCTTGCGGCACCCACTTGTCCCACTCCGAATTCATCTCGGCGAAGGTGCCCATGTCGGCCAGCCAGATGATCGCCTGCACGATCTTGGTCTTGTCGGTGCCAGCCTTGGCCAGCAATTCGTCGATGGTCTTCAGGATGTCGCGAGTCTGCGAGGCGACGTTGCCGCCGGGCTCACCGACCTGGCCGGCCAGATAGACAGTGTTGCCGTGAATGACGATCTGGCTCATGCGCGGGCCGACATCGATACGACGAATGCTCATGGGAGGTTCCTTCTTTTCTAGGGTCGCGCCTGTTTAGAGTCCGTGCCGGCTCCGGGCAAGGCCGACCGGCGCGAAACCGATTGAGCCAATTTATCGGCTCCGGACCGCTTCCATGTACACGGCGAGTTGACCGATCTGGACACAATTCCGCCGAACCGGCATGTTGACTAATGTAATAACATCACATATCGACGGGTACTCTCGAATTTGGCGCCCGACCCGGAACGTCTGATGACAAATGCCTGCCTGACCTTCCGCGACCTGACGCTCGGTTACAACAGCCATCCGGCCATTCATCACCTCAACGGCACGGTCCGAAAAGGCTCGCTGACTGCCGTCGTCGGCGCCAACGGCTCGGGCAAGTCGACTTTGATGAAGGGCATTGTCGGCGTGCTGAAGCCGATGGAGGGCACGGTTGTCCGCGCGCCCGGCGTGCGCACCGCTTATCTGCCGCAGCAGTCGGAGCTCGACCGCAGCTTTCCGGCGCGGGTGGTCGACCTGGTCTCGCTTGGCCTGTGGCCGAAGCGCGGCATGCTCGGACGCTATACCAAAGAGGATCGCGAGTCGGTCAGCAAGGCGCTGATGGCGGTCGGGCTCGGCGGCTTCGAGAAGCGGCCGATCGACACGCTCTCCGGCGGTCAGCTGCAGCGCACGTTGTTTGCCCGCGTGCTGTTGCAGGATGCCGATCTCATCCTGCTCGACGAGCCGTTCAATGCCGTCGACGCCAAGACCGTCGGCGACCTCATCCAGCTGATAAAGCGCTGGCATGGCGAGGAGCGCACGATCATGGTGGTCGTCCACGACCTCGATCTCGTGCGGCGGAATTTTCCCGAGACGCTGCTGCTCGCCCGCCAGCCTGTCGCCTGGGGCGACACAAAACAGACGCTCAGGCCTGAAAACCTGCTTAAGGCGCGGCGTTTTCACGAGGCCTGGGAAGAGAACGCGCCCTGGTGCGAGCCCGATGACCATGGCCATGACCACGAACATCATGACCACGCGCACGCGCATGATCATCATCACGGCCATGGCTCCGGACCGAGGGCGGCGTGATGGAGTTTCTCTACGGCCTGTTCATCCAGCCCTTCGCCGATTTCGCCTTCATGCAACGGGCGCTGTTCGGCTCGCTGATGCTGTCGCTCGGCGCCTGCCCGGTCGGCGTCTTCCTGATGCTCAGGCGCATGAGCCTGTCGGGCGACGCAATGGCGCACGCCATCCTGCCCGGCGCCGCCGCGGGCTTCCTGTTCTATGGCCTCGAGATCCTGCCGATGACCGTCGGCGGGCTGATCGCCGGCATCATCGTCGCGCTCGGCGCAGGGGCGGTTTCGCGCTTCACCATCCAGCGCGAGGACGCCTCGATGGCGGCCTTCTATCTGATCTCGCTCGCCATCGGCGTGCTTATGGTGTCGATCCGCGGCTCGAGCGTCGACCTGATGCATGTGCTGTTCGGCACCGTGCTGGCGCTCAACAACGAGGCGCTGATCCTGATCTGCGGCATCGTGGTTGTGACGCTCGCCTGCCTCGCCATCTTCTGGCGGGCGCTGGTCGCCGAATGCCTCGATCCGCTGTTCCTGCGCTCGGTGAGCCGCATGGGCAGCCCGGTCCATTTCATCTTTCTTGGGCTGGTCGTGCTCAACCTCGTCGGCGGTTTCCAGGCGCTGGGCACGCTGCTCTCGGTCGGGCTGATGATGCTGCCGGCCGCCGCCGCCCGCTTCTGGACGGTTCGCGTCGAGCCGATGTGCGCGCTGGCGGTGCTGATCGGCTTTGCCTCCTGCATAGCCGGACTGCTTTTGTCCTATCACGCCTCACTGCCGTCCGGCCCGGCTATCATCCTTTCGGCCGGCGTCGTTTATTTCTGCTCGATCCTGTTCGGCACGCGCGGCGCGCTGCGCGCCCGTATCGTGCATCACCGCCACCGCACAGCTTAATCCCCAAGCAAGGAGACTCTTCCCAATGTTGAAATCCTTCCGCGCCGCCCTGGCGCTGAGCGTTATAACATTAAGCGCTTTCGCCACATGGTCCGCTTTTGCGGCGCCGCTCAAGGTGGTGGCGAGCTTCACGGTGATCGCTGACTTTGCGAAAAATGTCGGCGGCGACCGCGTCAACATCACCACCATCGTCGGCCCGGACGGCGACGCGCATGTCTACGAGCCGACCCCCGCCGATGCGGTGGCGATGGCCGGCGCCGATGTCGTGCTGGTCAACGGTCTGCATTTCGAAGGCTTTTTGCAGCGCCTGGTCGACACCAGCGCCACCAAGGCGACGATCGTGACGCTGACCAAGGGCGTGACGCCGATCGCCTTCAAGCCGGAATTCGCCGATGCCGACGCGGCCGAAGGCGCCGGCACCGGCGGCGGCAAGACGGTCAACGACCCGCACGCCTTCCAGTCGATTGCCAATGCCAAGATCTACGTGAAGAATATCGCCGATGCATTCTGCGCCGCCGATAGCGCGGGCTGCGACAGCTACAAGGCCAATGCCGCCGCTTACACGCAGAAGCTCGACGCGTTGGAGGGCGAAGTGACCGCGGCGATCCAGGCGATCCCCGAGGCCAAGCGCGTCGTCATCACCTCGCACGACGCCTTCGGCTATTTCGAGCATGCATACGGCCTGACCTTCCTTGCTCCGCAAGGCATCTCGACCGATTCCGAGCCTTCGGCCGCCGACGTGGCCAAGCTGGTCAACCAGGTCAAGCAGGACAAGGCGGCGGCGATCTTCATCGAGAACATCACCAACCCCAGGCTCATCGAGCAGATCGCCAGTGAGACCGGCATCAAGGTCGGCGGCACGCTCTATTCCGATGCGCTGTCGCCGCCCGACGGCCCGGCCTCGACTTATATCGACATGATGCACAACAACATCGAGCAGTTCAAAGGCGCGCTGCTCGGAAGCTAAGCGGCATCATCCAACCGGGCTAAAATCGGCCCGGTTGGATTTTCCGC
Source organism: Mesorhizobium sp. M1A.F.Ca.IN.020.04.1.1 (assembly GCF_003997315.1). Classification (NCBI taxonomy): domain Bacteria; kingdom Pseudomonadati; phylum Pseudomonadota; class Alphaproteobacteria; order Hyphomicrobiales; family Phyllobacteriaceae; genus Mesorhizobium; species Mesorhizobium sp. M1A.F.Ca.IN.020.04.1.1. Next base: position 22,187 of record NZ_RZSN01000050.1, on the reverse strand, counting down.
CCCGCACTCTCTATTTGGCAGAGAGATCCGGTGCTACGGATTGCCGCTAATGCCGCGCGGTGGCATGACTGCGGCCAAGGATTGCGAGGACGACGCTATGGAATACCGCCAGATCAGCGAAGACTATTCGGTCTCGGGGCAGATCCAGCCCGAGGACATCGTTGCCATCAAGGACGCCGGCTTCAAGAGCGTCATCTGCAACCGGCCGGACGACGAGCAGCCCGGCCAGCCCTCTGCCGACAGCGTCAAGGCGGCCGCGGAAGCTGCGGGGCTCGCCTTCCGCTACATCCCGGTGATCAGCGGCCAGCTCACCATGGACAATGTCGAGGATCAGGCCGAGGCGCTCGACGAGCTCGAAGGCCCAGTCTTCGCCTATTGCCGCTCCGGCGCGCGCTGCACCAACCTCTATGGGCTGATCCAGCAGCAGCGGGGGTGAAAGCTTGCGCATTGGCGAGAGCCAATTCCGCAGGTTCGCGTTCCGTCGCCGTCGCATCCAACAAAGATCTCCGCGAACTAAATCGGCAGCGCGCCGGTCTCTTTCAACGTTTCCAGCACGATCGCTGTCTTGACGTGCTGCACCGATTCATGCGGCAGCAGCACGCCGTTGACGAACTCGGAAAGCGATTTGAGATCGGGCGTCACCACCTTCAGGATGTAATCCATCTCGCCGGTCAGCGCGTGCGCTTCCTGCACCTCGGGTAGCCGCGCCACCAGCTCGCCGAAGCGGCGGGCATTGTCGCGGTTGTGGGTGGCCAAGGTCACCGAAATCACATTGACCAGCGAAAAGCCGAGACGGTCGCGGTCGAGCACGGCGCGATAGCCCCTGATATAGCCATCTTCCTCCAGCCGCTGGCGGCGGCGCGAGCATTGCGAGGCCGACAGGTTCACACGCTCCGAAAGGTCGTTGTTGGTGAGCCGCGCATCGCCCTGCAGGAGCGCCAGTATCTTGCGGTCAAATTGATCAAGGCGCGCATCATCCATGATTTTCTCCCCAATCATGCACAATCTGCGCACATGATGGGCTTTCCAGGCGGTTGAATGCAAGCACCATGCAGCCGTCCAGCGTTATTATAGTGAAAGCTGGCCAAGCACGGCCTTAACAGCTTTCGGAGGACTGCCATGGGCCCCTTCCCGCATGACGCCCCGCCCGCCAAGATCAGCAAGGCGAATCCCGCCGGCACCGACGGCTTCGAATTCGTCGAGTTCGCGCATTCAGACCCGGCAAAACTCGCCGAGCTCTTCGCCCGCATGGGCTATGTCGCGGTGGCGAAGCACCGCACCAAGGACATGACCGTCTGGCGCCAGGGCGACATCAACTATGTCGTCAATGCCGAGCCAGGCTCGCATGCGATGAAATTCGTCGAAAAGCACGGCCCCTGCGCCGCCTCGATGGCGTGGCGCGTGGTCGATGCCAAGCACGCCTTCGACCATGCCGTGTCGAAGGGTGCTGTGCCCTATGAGGGCACCGACAAGGCGCTCGACGCGCCTGCAATCGTCGGCATCGGCGGATCGCTCCTCTATTTCATCGAAACCTATGGCGACAAGGGCTCGGCTTACGATGCCGAGTTCGAGTGGTTGGGCGAGCGCAATCCAAAACCCGACGGCGTCGGCTTCTACTATCTCGACCACCTGACCCACAATGTCTATCGCGGCAACATGGACAAGTGGTGGGATTTCTACCGTGACCTGTTCGGCTTCAAGCAGATCCATTTCTTCGACATCGACGGCAGGATCACCGGACTGGTCAGCCGGGCGATCACCTCGCCCTGCGGCAAGATTCGCATTCCGCTCAACGAGTCCAAGGACGAAACCAGCCAGATCGCCGAGTATTTGAAGAAGTACAATGGCGAGGGCATCCAGCACATTGCCGTCGGTACGGACGCGATCTACGATGCCACCGACAAGCTCGCCGCCAACGGGCTGAAGTTCATGCCCGGCCCGCCCGACACCTATTACGAGATGTCGCATGAGCGCGTGCACGGCCATGACGAGCCGATCGAGCGCATGAAGAAGCACGGCATCCTGATCGACGGCGAAGGCGTCGTCGACGGCGGTATGACCAAGATCTTGCTGCAGATCTTCTCGAAGACGGTGATCGGGCCGATCTTCTTCGAATTTATCCAAAGGAAGGGCGACGAAGGTTTTGGCGAAGGGAATTTCCGCGCGCTGTTCGAATCGATCGAGCAGGACCAGATCAAGCGTGGCGTGATCAAGCTGGATGGCAGGGCGGCGTAGCGCCTCCTTAAGCTTGGTTGCGGCCCGACCGATTATGACCTAAATTATGGTCAGAAAGGTCTAGCAATGAACGTTCCGATGGCGAAAGCGAAGGCCCAGCTCTCTGAGTTGGTGAAGCGTGCTCAAGCTGGTGAAGAGATCCATCTGACCCGGCACGGAGAGATCGTGGCGACCTTGAGCGCTCCCGCCCGGCCTGGCGGGAGCAAAGGGTTGTTCGGGGCTTTGAAAGGCCAGATTCGCATTTCGGATGATTTCGATGAACTCGGTCCCGAATGGGACGAGTACATCAAATGAGCCGCAAATATCTGGTCGATACCCATATTCTGCTTTGGGTTCTCAACGCGGATTCACGCCTTTCGGATCACCATCGTGACATCTTCCTTGCCGGCGAAGATGTCATCGTCAGCGCCATTTCCGTGGCAGAAATCGCCATCAAAAAATCGCTCGGCAAGGTCACGTTCGCAGGCAATATATCGGAAATCTTGCGGTCGAACGGTATTCCGATCCTCAGTGTGAACGAACTACACGCAGAACGGCTCGAGCATCTGCCGCTCCACCATCGCGATCCCTTCGACCGCCAGCTCATTGCACAAGCGCAAATTGAAGGCCTTACGTTGATTTCAGCGGACCGTCATTTTTCAGCGTATGATGTCACGCTGGCCTGATCCGCAATCCCCAGCCGCTCGACTTCCGCCTGCCTGAGCTTCAGATCATAATCGAGCAAAAACTCATCCAATTGCGGTGGGGAGACCGAGGTGCCCGACAGCATCGCGTGCACTTGGCCGCGATGGTGGATGTCGTGCAGGAAGACATGGGCGAGGATGTCGCCGATCTTTTCGGGGATCATGCCGTCCTCGCGTCGATCGGTGAGGACGCGGCGGTCGAGATCAAGCTCGGACAGGCTGTCGCAGAAAGCGACAAGTCTTCGGTCGAAGTCGGCCTGCGCTTCCGCCAGGCTTGACGCATCGTCAAACGGTATGAAGTCGTCATAGGCCGCAGCACCGAGGCCGCCACCGGTCAGAAAATCGAGATAGAGACGATCGACCGCAAGGATGTGGTTGAGCGTCTCCTTGATCGAGGGAAAGAAACTGGTTCGACCCGCCTCGAACTCGCCGGGCTGAAGCTCCAGCACGGCGCGGTAGAGCCGGTCGTTCGACCACAAATTGTTGCGCGCCATCCGGCGCAGGTGCTCGAGCAAGGTCACCCTTTCAGGTTCCTTTCTCCCCCTCGTATTTCTCGACCTTCTGCTCGATGGCGCCGAAGATCGAATGGCCGGCCTTGTCCTTCATCTCGATCCGCACCGTGTCGCCGAAGCGCAGGAACGGTGTCTTCGGCTCGCCGCTCTCGATGGTCTCGATCATGCGCAGTTCGGCGATGCAGGAATAGCCGGCGCCGCCTGCCGCGACCGGCTTGCCTGGCCCATCATTCAGCTTATTGGAGACGGTGCCGGAGCCGATGATGGCGCCGGCGGCGAGCGGCCGCGTTTTCGCGGCATGCACAATCAAGGCCGGGAAATCAAAGGTCATATCGATGCCGGCATTGGCACGGCCGAACGGTCTGCCGTTGAGATCGGCGAGCAGCGGCAGGCTGACCTTGCCGCCGTCCCAGGCATCACCAAGCTCGTCCGGCGTCACCGCGACCGGCGAGAAAGCAGAAGACGGCTTCGAGTGGAAGAAGCCGAAGCCTTTTGCCAGTTCCGGCCCTGTGATGGCGCGAAGCGTCACATCGTTGACCAGCATGATGAGGCGGATGGCCTCGCGCGCCTCAACCAGCCCGGCGCCCATCGGCACATCGCCGACGATGACGGCAACTTCCGCCTCCATGTCGATGCCGAAGGCTTCGTCGGCCATGCGGATCGGATCGCGCGGCGCAAGGAAGGAGTCCGAGCCGCCCTGGTAGATCAGCGGATCTGTCCAGAAACTCGCCGGCATCTCGGCGCCGCGCGCCTTCCGCACCAGCTCGACATGGTTCACATAGGCGGAGCCGTCCGCCCATTGATAGGCGCGCGGCAGCGGCGAATGGGCGTCATGCTCGTGAAAGCGGGCCGAGGGCACCGCGTTGGTCTCGAGCGATTCCGCCATCGCCGCCAGATGCGGCGCCAAGCGCTCCCAATTGTCGAGCGCAGCCTGCAGCGTCGGCACCAGGAAAGAAGCGTCGGTGAACCGCGTCAGATCGCGCGAGACCACGACCAGTTTTCCGTCGCGCGTCCCGTTCTTCAAAGTGGCAAGCTTCATGCGGTTTCCTCTCCTCGCGGGCTTCGTGCCGCTCGTCCCACAACAAGGCCGTGGCGAGTGATCGTCAAGCCACCCGCCGATGTTTTCCTGACTCTGACCTCACCAATCAGGGCCAGTCGCCTTCCGGCGTGCCATTGAAGCGCTTCTTCAGGTCGGCCCAGCAGTCGATGTAGTTCTCCTGCAAGGTTTCGAGCTCGGCGGCGTAGCGCGTCAGCATCTGCGGAAAGCGCGTCTCGAACATGAAGGCCATGGTGTTGTCGAGCTTGACCGGTTTCAGGTCGGCGCGGGAGGCCTTCTCAAAGCCGGAGGCGTCGGGTCCGTGCGCCAGCATCTGGTTATGCAGGCTGATGCCGCCGGGGACAAAACCTTCCTCCTTGGCATCGTACTGGCCGTGGATCAGGCCCATGAACTCGCTCATGATGTTGCGGTGGTACCAGGGCGGCCGAAAAGTGTTTTCCGCCACCAGCCAGCGCGGCGGGAAGATGACGAAGTCGACATTGGCGGTGCCCTCCTCGCCGCTCGGCGCCGTCAGCACGGTGAAGATCGACGGGTCAGGGTGATCGAACAGGATGGCGCCGACCGGCGAAAACGTCGCCAGATCATATTTATAGGGCGCGTAGTTGCCGTGCCAGGCGACGACGTCGAGCGGCGAATGGCCGAGCTCAGTGACGTGGAAAGTGCCGCACCATTTGACGATCAGCCGGCATGGCGTCTCCTTCTCCTCGAACCAGGCGCAGGGGGTCTTGAAGTCGCGCGGATTGGCCAGGCAATTGGCGCCGATCGGGCCGCGGTCGGGCATGGTGAATTTTGCCCCGTAGTTCTCGCAAACATAGCCGCGCGCCTGACTGTCGGCGAGCTCGACCTTGAAGACGAGGCCCCGCGGCAGCACCGCGATCTCGCCGGGGCGAAGCTCGATGACGCCCATCTCGGTGACAAAGCGCAGCGTGCCGACCTGCGGCACGATCATGAGCTCGCCGTCGGCATTGAAGAAATGGTCGTCGACCATCGAGCGGTTGGCGACATAGACATGCGCCGCCATGCCGGACTGGCCGACCGCGTCGCCGGCGGTGGTCATGGTGCGCATGCCGGAGATGAAGTCGGTCGGCTCGGTCGGGATCGGAACAGGGTTCCATCGGTATTGGCCGAGCGCCAGCTCGTGGTCGCCGACGTTGGGCGCCGTCTTCCACATGGGATAGCTCGCGCCCTTGAAGCGGCCGGTGTGTTTCACGCTGGGACGGATGCGGTAAAGCCAGGAGCGCTCGTTGGTGCCGCGCGGCGCGGTGAAGGGCGAGCCCGAAAGCTGCTCGGCATAGAGCCCGTAGGCCGGCCGCTGCGGCGAGTTGCGGCCCTGCGGCAGCGATCCCGGCAGCGTCTCGGTCTCAAAATCATTGCCGAAGCCCGGCATATAGGAAAAGGCCATCCGATCCTCCCTGATCCCGGGCTGCCGCCCTCAGCGTTGAGGAAGGCTTTCCGGTGATGTTGACCAAACTGGTTTCATTTGTAACCATCGAAAATGTAACTATCAACGCCGAACCCCGCATCGATGGTGCGCCAAATGAAACCGGAAATTCTCGAGCTAGAAAACTTCCTGCCCTACCGGCTCTACCGGCTGGCCGACACCGTGAGCCGCGAATTCTCGCGCATCTACAAGGAGCGCCACGGTCTGACGCGGCCGGAATGGCGCACGCTCTCAGGCCTCGGGCAGCGCGGGATGATGACGGCGACGGAACTCGGCGAGCAGTCGGCCATGCACAAGACCAAGGTGTCGCGCGCGGTCGCCGAGCTCGAACGCCGGCGCTGGCTGACAAGAGCGCCGGACGAGAACGACCGCCGCGTCGAGCATCTGACGCTGACCAAGGCGGGGCTCGCCGCTTACCGGGAAATGGTGCCGCTGGCGAAGGCGTTTGAAAGGGAGCTGCTGGCGAGGCTGAGCGAGGAAGAGAGAGCGGCGATTGTCAGGGGGGTGGCAGCACTGGAAGAGGCTTTATCTTCTTCGTAGCGATCCTTCACACCCCCTCTGTCCGGCAGGCCAAAGAGGGAGCTGTCCCGCAGCATTGCCAGGATGCTGCTTCAACCAAACCCTACCAGTCCATCACCACTTTGCCGGAACTGCCGCTGCGCATCGCATCGAACCCAACCTGGAAATCGTCGATGCCGATGCGATGCGTGATCAGACCCGAGACATCCAGCGGCCCCTGCACCAGGGCGATCATCTTGTACCAGGTCTCGAACATCTCGCGGCCGTAGATGCCTTTGAGATGCAGCATCTTGAAGATGACCTTGTTCCAGTCGATCTCGAAGCCGGTGGGAGCGATGCCGAGGATGGCGATCTTGCCGCCATTGTTCATGGTGTCAATCATGTCGCGGAAGGCTGGCGCGGCGCCCGACATCTCCAGCCCGACGTCGAAACCTTCGGTCATGCCGAGTGCCGGCATCACGTCGCGCAGCTTCTCCTTCGAGGCGTCGACCACATGCTGGACGCCGAGCTTGCGCGCCAGTTCCAGCCGGACCGGGTTGATGTCGGTGATGACGACTTTCCGCGCGCCGACGCATTGCGCGACCAGCGCGCCCATGATGCCGATCGGGCCGGCGCCGGTGACCAGCACATCCTCGCCGACCAGGTCGAAGGACAGTGCGGTGTGGACGGCGTTGCCTAATGGATCAAAGATCGCCGCGATCTCGTCCGGCACGTCGTCGGGGATCGGCACGACATTGTGCTGTGGGATCGCTACATACTCGCCGAAGGCGCCGGGCCGGTTGACGCCGACGCCGAGCGTGTTGCGGCAGAGATGCCCTCGCCCCGCGCGGCAGTTGCGGCAGTGGCCGCAGACGATGTGACCCTCGCCCGAGACGCGCTGTCCGACCTTGTATTCGGTGACGGCCGCGCCGAAATCCGCGACGGTGCCGACAAATTCATGGCCGGTCACCATCGGCACCGGCACGGTCTTCTGCGCCCACTGGTCCCAATTGTAGATGTGGACGTCGGTGCCGCAGATCGCGGTCTTCCTGACCTTGATCAGCACGTCGTTGGGGCCGATTTCCGGCACCGGCACTTCTTCCATCCAGATGCCCGGCTCGGCCTTGGCCTTCACCAGCGCCTTCATCACGTTGGACATCGAACACTCTCCAGAAAATCTTCCCTGTCCTGACGGATCATCAACCTGCCGCTTCCAGGATGCTCTTCAGTCGCAGCAGATCGCGATCGGTCGAACGCCGGACAGCCACGGCTATGAGCGGGGTCATGAGACGGGAAAAGCCGGCCGGCGAGCCGCGATTCCGGAGCGTCATATGCGTGCGGCCTTCGCCGGAATCCCGCCATCCATAGCTCGTCTCCATCGGAAACGGTCCTTCGTCGGATCGCATCACCAGCCTCTCGCCCGGCACGAGATCCAGGATCTTGTAGGTATAAGCGAGCCGCCGTCCGAGGAACTGCGCCTCGAATGCAATTCTCGATCCTATCTGGGCCGGTCGGGGAGTCTTCCATTCCACCGACTTGATGTTGACGTACCAGCGCGGAACATTGTCCGGATCGGAAGAAAAGGCGGCGACAACCGCGCGCGGCCTGGCGATCTCGATACTCCTCGTTACATCGATCGCCATGGCCCTTTTCCATTGCCGGCGGTAGCGTCAAGCGATTACACCCAGTTCCTTCCCGACCTCGCCGAACGCCTCGACGGCGCGATCGATATCGGCGCCGGAGTGCGCCGCCGACATCTGGGTGCGAATGCGCGCCTGGCCCTTCGGCACCACCGGGAACGAAAAACCGATGACGTAGATGCCACGCTTCAGCATGCGAGCCGCCATCTCCTGCGCAAGGGCGGCGTCGCCCAGCATTACCGGGATGATCGGATGATCGGCGCCGACAAGCGTAAAGCCGAGCTTGCCCATTTGAGACCGGAAGCGTTCCGCATTGGCATATAGGCGGCGGCGCAGCGCATCGCCATTGCGGATCAGCTCGAAGACTTTCAGCGAGGCGCCGGCGATCGCCGGCATCAGCGTGTTGGAGAAGAGATAGGGCCGCGAGCGCTGACGCAGCCAGTCGACCACCTGTTTCTTCCCCGCGGTATAGCCGCCGGACGCGCCGCCCAGCGCCTTGCCGAGCGTGCCTGTGATGATGTCCACCCTGCCCTCGACGCCGCAGTGCTCGGCCGAGCCACGGCCGTTCTTGCCGACGAAGCCGACGGCATGGCTGTCATCGACCATGACCATGGCGTCGTATTTCTCGGCGAGGTCGCAGACTCCTTGCAGGTTGGCGATGATGCCGTCCATCGAGAACACGCCGTCGGTGGCGATCAGTCGGAAGCGGCAGTCCTTCGCCTCCTTCAGCCGCGCCTCGAGGTCGGCCATGTCGTTGTTGGCGTAGCGGAAGCGCTTGGCCTTGGAGAGCCTCACCCCGTCGATGATCGAGGCGTGGTTCAGCGCGTCCGAGATGACGGCATCCTCCTCGCCGAGCAGCGTCTCGAACAGGCCGCCATTGGCGTCGAAGCAGGAGCCGTAGAGAATGGTGTCGTCCATGCCGAGGAAGGATGAGATGGTGGCTTCGAGCTCTTTGTGTTCTTCCTGGGTGCCGCAGATGAAGCGCACCGACGCCATGCCGTAGCCGTAGCGGTCGAGCGCCTGCTTCGCCGCATCGCGCAGCTCGGGGCTGTCGGCGAGGCCGAGATAGTTGTTGGCGCAGAAATTCACCACCTTCTGGCCGGCAACCTCGATCAGGGCCGACTGCGTGGAGGAAATCACGCGCTCGGACTTGTAGAGCCCGGCCGATTTCAGGCCTTCAAGCTCGTTGTCGATGTGGGAGAGAAACGCTGCGCTCATGGTCTGGCCCTGTTTGTTCGATGCGGACTGTCGCGCTGCGGACAAGAAAAATCCATCGCAAAAACGACCGCTTCGGTGGCGTTGCGCAAGCCGCGCCGCAGCTCCTTCAGCGCAGCCGGACAAGGATGTGTTCAAATGCGACGATCTGCGAAAGGACATAATAACCATCCTCTCAGCTTTGTCGCGCCGCCGGCTCCGGCACCGTGCCGGTTTGCCGAGCTGTTAACCCTTTCACGTCAAGGGTTCTGGCGCCGCATATTCATGGCAGGAATCCGTCGATCGGGAGGGGTCACTCAGTTATGTCGCAGCAGCCGGTGCACAGCGTTTCGCGCAAGCTGATTCTGCTGATCAAGAGCGGCTACTGGCTGGCCTTGCTGATCATCGCCGCCATGGTGATGGCTTCCTTCATCCTGCTGCAGCAGTTGATGGCGCAGCAGCAGCACAATGACGCGCTGCTCAACATCGTCTCCACGCAGAAAGCGCTGTCGCAGCGCATCGTTTTCCTGGCCAGCGCGACCGGTGCCGCCCCGCGCGACAAGCAGCCGGCGCTGGTCACCGCGCTCAAGCAGGCAACGGGCGAGTTCGAGACCAATTACGACCGGCTGCTCAAGGAGACCGGCGCCGATCCGCTATCGCCGTCGCGCAACGATCCGCAATCGATCGAATATGTGCTGTTTAGCAAGCCGTTCCATCTCGACTATTTCTCGGTCGGCCTTATCGCCAACGGCGATCGACTGGTTTCATCATTTGCATCCCAGCTTGGCATGCAAAGCGACGGCTATAAGGGCGGCGGCGAGCGCGTCGGCCTCGACGCCTCAGTCGCCAATGCGACTTTGTCCGGCTATGCCGCGCTCGGCCAGCGCATCAGCGCCTTCGCCACCGAGCGGTCGGATGAGATGCTCAGCCTGCACCGCACGCTGTTCTTTGCCACCATCGGCGTCATCGTGCTGGTCGCGCTATTCATTTTTCGGCCGATGTCCAAGGCCATCCTGCGCAAGACGCATGAACTGGTCGACGCCCGCAATTCGATGGCCTTCATCGCCGTGCATGACGGCCTGACCGGCCTGCACAACCGCACCTTCCTCACCGATCATTTCGACACGCTGATCAAGGGCGCGCATCGCCGCCGCGAGCGGCTGGCGGTGATCCAACTCGACCTCGACCGCTTCAAGCAGATCAACGACACGCTGGGGCACGCGGCGGGCGACTATGTGCTTGTCGTCACCGCGCAACGCATGCGCGATTCCTGCCGCGCATCGGATCTTTGCGCCCGTCTCGGCGGCGACGAGTTCGTGATGATCCTCAACGGCGCCGGCAGCACCGAGGACATCCATGCACTGGCCAAGCGCATCATCGCCAACATCAACGAGCCGATCACCTTCCAGGGCACGACCATAATGCCTGGCGCCAGCGCAGGCATCGCCGTCTATCCAGTCGACGCCGACAACGCGCAGGACCTGCTCGTCCATGCCGATCTCGCCCTCTATTCAGCCAAGAAGCTCGGCGGCGGCAGCTTCTCCTTCTTCTCCGAAGAGCTGCGGCGCGAGCTCGACTACCGCAAGCAGCTCGAGCAGGACATCCGCACGGCGATCGCGGAAAAGACCTTCGAGGTCTATTTCCAGCCGCAAGTGTCGCTCACCAGCGGCAAGATCAGCGGTATCGAAGCACTGGTGCGCTGGAAGCACGCCACGCGCGGCATGATCTCGCCCGGCGAATTCATCCCGGTGGCGGAGAAGTGCGGCTTCATGCCGGATATCGGCCGCATCGTCATCAGCAAGGCGATCAACGAAGCCGCCGAATGGGATCGCGCCGGCATCGATTTCGGACGCATCGCCGTCAATGTCTCGGGCACCGAGCTGCGCGAGCCGGATTTCGACAATTTCCTGTTCGGAACGCTGGAGCGGGCAGGGCTTGCGCCGCAGAAGCTGTCGCTGGAAATCGTTGAATCCGTCATCCTCGACGACGAGAAGACCGGCATCGCCGCCAAGCTCAGGCATATCCGCGCGGCGGGCGTCCATCTCGAGCTCGACGATTTCGGCACGGGCTATGCTTCACTCAGCCATGTCAACCCGAACGAGATCGATCGGCTGAAGATCGACCGCCGCTTCGTCCAGAATATCAACGAGAACGGCGACAACACCAAGATCGTGCGCGCCATCACCGAGCTTGCCCGCGGGCTCGGCATCTCGATCGTCGCCGAGGGCGCGGAAACGGAGGCCGAGCTCGACTCGCTGATGGCGATCGGCTGCGACCAGGTGCAGGGCTATTCGATCGCCTTCCCGATGCCTCAGGACAAGGCGCGCGAATGGCTTACCGCGCGCAGCCCGAAGAAGGCGAAGCTCAAGGTGCTGCAGGGCAGCCGGGCTTAACCTCCCACATTCGCCCGAAGCGCCGCCAGCACCTCGGCGAATTCCGCAAGCCGGTCGTCCGGCAGCCCAGCTCTCAGCCTTTTGTCGAAGGCGACGGCCGCGAGGCGCAACTTCTCGAACAGCGCTTCACCGGTTTCGGTCAGCGCCACCTGATGCACCCTGCGGTTCTGCGGATCGCGGCGGCGCGTCAGCAGCCCTTGCGCCTCCATGGCGTTGAGGTGATGCGTCAGCGTCGCGCCCTGGATGCCGATCATGCCGGCAAGCTCGCGCTGGTTGGCCAGTTCCTTCGACTTGACCGAGAGCAAGGTCACCCAGACCGGCAGCGTTCCGCCGACTTCCACCAAGGCAGCGTCAAAGGCCTGCGCCACCAGTTTGGCGGTGCGAGCGAGATTCATGCCGATGGGCGGGCGATCAAATGGCGTCATGGCTGGACACTAGAACAAGCAATGGATTGGCGGAACTCCGCATGAAGCATTGACATCTAACTATTAGATATCTAACTTTGCCTTATTAACGTTGTCGGACCCAGCCGACAGACAAAAACCGACAGGCAAAGCGTCACACCGGTGGCGGGGCGAACGAGAGGAATGCGGTCATGCAATATGTCTACATCGTCGTCATCGGCCTGCATGTTATGGCCGGCGTCTTCTGGGCCGGCACGACCATTGCGGTTGCCCGTGATCCGGAGATCAAGGCGGAGCGCTTTATCCGGCCGCAACTCGGCGCCTCCGGCATGGTCTTTTTGACCGGTCTGCTGCTTTGGTATTTCTTCCACGAAGGCGCTTTCGGCCCGATGGAAATAGTGCTGGCGCTGGGCATTGCGACGGCGCTGATCGCCGCCGGCGTGCAGGGCGCCATTGTCGCCTCTTCCAGCAGGCGATTGGCCGGTGCCGATGCGGCGACGCAAACGCAGTTGCGCGCGAAAATGACCAAAGGCGAACGCCTCGCCGGCGGGCTGCTGGTCGTCACCGTATTGTGCATGGCCACGGCCAGGATGTTCTGAACCGTCAACGGCTCGCGCGGTACCGGTGCAGGCCGGCGGCCGCGCGCGGCGCACCGGACCAACGCGGCAGGTGGCTCTCCTTGAAGGTCCGGTGCGTTTCCGTGGTGCGGCCGTCACCGGTGCATCAGATCACCTCAATGGAACCGCCGCGTAGTTTTTCCCGTCGCAGCTTTATATAGGTCCGCATATTCGGCGCGATGCGAAAACCTTCCAGTCTGACGTCCTGAAGCGCTGCCGCCCAGCCAAGCGCTTCATAACGGCCGCCATATGGGTCGATCGTCGCGGCGAGATCCTCGCGGCCCAGTTGCCTGGCCAAGATGGCGCAGGCCGCGACCCGCGTTTCGATCGAGCGGCCATATTTGGGTGCGAATGCCAAGCCGCCGTCGGCGAGGTCGTCGACCTCGTGCGCAAGCTGCAGGAACAGGATGTCCTCATCGCCGGCCGGCACGCCCTCCTGCAGAAGGCGCTCGGGGTCGCCGGTGTCGAATTTCATGGCCGCGACGCGGGCGACGAGGCCTTCAGCCCTCGGCCCGATCCGCGCCTCCAGCCATTTCCGGTGCGCCTCGCTGCGCCTGCTGGACCTGCCGTCCGGATACTGGCCGCTATCATAGGCAGCATGGAACATCGCCGCGAGGACGAAATCGAGATCCCTTTCGAAATGCGCCACAGACGAGGCGGCGCCTACCGCATGGCAGATAAAGGGCCGTCCCGACTTTCGATAGCGGCCGTTGAACATCGCGCATGCCACGCGATAGGCCTTCTGCACGCGTAGAAGATCGCCCAACGAGTGCCCGGACTCGTGCAATTGGATATAGAGCGCCGTATTGGTCTGGCGCGGAACGAACAGATCTTTTCCGGTCAAGCAAGCCCCCGACTATGCGACCCGGGTTGCAGCCCTCCGAATCCGCGCCCGAAAATTGCAAATAAGATCTGTCAGGTCTAGCCTGGCCATTGGAGGACCGAGGTTCAGATCCGGATGCCGAACCTGATGCCGTCATAGATGGCGGCGTGGATGTTGCGCGAGGCGACTGCGTCGCCGATGCGGAACAGGACAAAGCCGCCTTCCGGATTGCGCGGCGGAAAAATGTCGCCGCCGCTTACCAGCCGCTCGTAGTCGACCGCGCCGCCATTCTTCGACAGCGGCTTCAGCGCGAGGTAGAGATCGTCGAGCGGCGCGGTGCCATGCTCGACCACCACCTGGTCGACGCGCCGCTCGCCGCGCCAGCCATCGGCGAAGTCCGACGCCAGCTCGGCGATGAGCTGGTTACCCTCGCGTCGCACGGAGCGCAGACGAGTGTTGATGGTGACGGTGACGCCTTTCTCGTGGAAAGCGCGCATATAGGGCACGTGGTTCAGGCCGCCCATTTCCGGCGCGAAGAAGCGTTCGGGCGAGACCAGCTCCAGCTTCGAGCCGCTGTTGGCAATCAATTCCGCCGCGCCCATGCCCTGATGGCCGCCATTGTCGTCATAGAGCAGCACGTTCTCGGCCGGCTTGACGCTGCCGGCCATAATGTCCCAGCTCGAGGTGACGAGATTGTCGCCCGCTGCCAGCGGCGGGTTCTGCGGAAGGCCGCCGGTGGCGACAATCACCACATCCGGCAACAGAGCCAAGACATCGTCTTTTTCGGCCCATGTGTCGTAGCGGATCTCGACGCCGAGGCGATCGAGCTCGGCAAGCCGCCAGTCGATGATGCCGATCAGCTCCTTGCGGCGCGGATTTTGCGTCGCGAGCCGCACCTGGCCGCCGGCCTGGCTGGACGCTTCGAGGACCGTCACCTGATGGCCGCGTTCGGCGGCGACGCGCGCCGCTTCCAGACCACCCGCCCCGGCTCCGACGACCACCACCCGCCTCTTCGGCCCTTCGCTTTTCGCGATGACATGCGGGATCGTCGCTTCGCGGCCGGTGGCCGCGTTGTGGACGCAGAGCGCCTCACCGCCTTCATAGATGCGATCGAGGCAGTAGGTGGCGCCGACGCAAGGCCGGATCTCGTGCTCGCGCCCTTCCATCACTTTCCTGATGATATGCGGATCGGCGATGTGGGCGCGCGTCATGCCGACCATGTCGAGCTTGCCGGAGGCGATCGCATGACGCGCGGTCGCGACATCGGAGATCCGCGCCGCGTGGAAAGTCGGGAATTTCGTCGCCGCATCTCGATTTCGCCGGCGAGGTGAGGGCGGCGACGAGCGCATGCCGGTCACCGGGATGACCTTGGTCAGCGCCGCGTCGGTCTCGATCGAGCCGCGGATGATGTTGAGGAAATCGACCTTGCCGGAGCGAGCCAGACGTTTCGCGATCTCGACGCCCTCCTCCTTCGACAGGCCTTTTTCGAAATCCTCGTCGGCGACCATGCGGATGCCGACGACGAATTTCTCGCCGACCGCGGCGCGAACCGCATCCAGCACCATGTTGGTGAAGCGCAGCCGGTTGTCGAGCGAGCCGCCGAAATCATCGTCGCGATGGTTGGTGGCGGGCGACCAGAAGCCGTCCATCAGATGGCCGTAGGATTCGAATTCGATGCCGTCGAGGCCGGCCGCCTGGCAGCGCTGGGCGGCGGAAGCATAATCGGCAACGATGCGCTCGATGTCCCAGTCCTCGATGGTCTTGGGAAAGGCGCGATGCGCCGGCTCGCGCACCGGCGAGGCGGAAAGCACGGGCAGCCAGTCGGCCTTGTTCCAGCCGGTGCGGCGACCGAGATGGGTGATCTGGATCATGACCTTGCAGTCATGCTCATGACAGGCATCCGCAAGTTCGGCGAGCCACGGCACGATGGCGTCGTCATAGACATGCAGGTTGCCGAAGGCGGCCGGGCTGTCGCGTGACACGATGGCAGAGCCCGCTGTCATCGTCAGCGCCATGCCGCCCTTGGCCTTCTCGGCGTGGTAGAGCCGGTAGCGCTCCTTCGGCATGCCGTCCTCGGAATAAGCCGGCTCATGGCTGGTCGACATCACCCGGTTCTTCAGCGTCAGGTGCTTGAGCTGATAAGGTTGGAGAAGCGGGTCGTTGCTGGTCATCGTCTTCCTGCCGTATCAAAATTGCGCGGGAGCTGCTCCCGCTTCCATTTCACGCATCGGATTCATCCGAAAACCGCTGCGCGGCTTTCGCTCCAATGCTAATGAGCCGCCAAACACGCCGGGTCCGTTCGATCGCGGCGCACTTTCAACTGATTGCACCTGCCGCCCTTGCAATCATCGGCGGCAGCGAGGAGCCATCGATGACCGACGCCAAAAACCTGACCCAGCTCGGCAAACACGTCGAGACGCCGCAGAGTCCCGAACAGGCAGTCCTGGAAACCGTGCCGTTCGAGCGAGGCGACGGCCCGCCCGCGATCGTGCGCTTCACCTGCCCGGAATTCACCTCGCTCTGCCCGGTCACCGGCCAGCCCGACTTCGCCCACATCGTCATCGACTACGCGCCCGACAAGACGCTGGTGGAATCGAAGTCGCTGAAGCTGTTCATGACCTCGTTCCGCAACCATGGCGCCTTTCACGAGGAATGCACCGTCATGATCGGCCGCCGCATCGTCGAAGCGACCAAGCCGCTCTGGCTGCGCGTCGGCGGCTACTGGTTCCCGCGGGGCGGCATCCCCATCGACGTCTTCTGGCAGACCGGCGCGCCGCCCGAAGGCGCCTGGCTGCCCGACACCGGGGTCGCGCCATATCGCGGGCGCGGGTGAGTTTATCGAGCGGCCATCAGACATGGCCGGCCGCATTGGTTCGGCACAGGTTGGTCGCAAGAAACGGAACGACCGAAATGCGATAGCGTTGCTGGTCGTGGCGCAACAGATCGACATGACCGGCGCCGTTGAACCAGACCAATTGCGAGGCAGCGGCTTTTTTCAGCGCCATTACCTGCCCGTGGTCTATAAAGGGATCCTCGCCGCCGGCGAGCAAGAGTAACGGCTTGCCGATTTCGCCGAGGCGGTCGACCGGCCTGACATCGTCGGCGCTTATTCCGAGCCGAAGCGGCATCTGCGCCAGAAGGACATCCGCTTGGAGGCTACGCAGCATGCTGAACGGCATTCGACGAGCCGTCGTCTCGCGCAATGTCGCGTAGAGCTGTTCCAGCACGTAGGCATCGGCGATCGCCTTCGGTGCAGCAAAGACAAAGGCTGCCGCTCCCAGCGAGGATCCCACGGCGCCGATCTTTTGCCCGGGGAAGCGCTGTCGGGCATATGTCAGGATGCGGACAGCGTCCTGCCCTTCAATGTAGCCGAAGCCTTGTACGGTTCCGCCGCTCTCGCCGTGCCCCGACAGATCGAACAGGGCAACCGAATAGCCGCTATCGGATAGCAGTTTTGCGCGTTGCAGCATCGCTAGCCTGTTGGCGCCGCGCCCGTGCAACAGGACGATCGCACCGCAACTGTCCTTTCGACCAATCACCCAACCGACAAGTTCGGGCGCACCAGCCTGGTTGAGCACGACGCGCTCGACGGGCACCTCGCTCGGCGCCGTCAAGTTCTGACGGAGCCCGCGGGCGATCAGCGTTGTTCCAGCCGCCCAGTCGGCCGCGCAAAGTCCGATAATCGCCGCCGCAAGGATAGCACGGAGTTTCATCTGTGATGCCCTGACCGCGACTTCATCATTCGCACTGGTACTGGCTGAGCGCCCATTCGCCGGTGACCGACAGGAGGTCGGAGATCTTCCAGTCGCCGCCGACCTTCTTCAGCTTCCATTCGAGACGGTGCTGGTGGCCTTCGACGACGAAGACGACCACCACCTTGGCCTCGTCACCATTGATCGCTTCGATGGTGCGCAGGCTCTTGTCGATGGCGAGCTTGTCGTAATCGGCATTGTCGAGCGCCATGTTGGGATCGAGGCACTCGCCCTGACCCGAGGCGCGCAGCGCGTCGGCTTTGTCGAGTACGCTCTTCGCCGGATCGCTGAAGTTCTTGCGCTGGCTGGGGTCCAATTCCAGCCCGAGATGCTCGTAGAAGGGCTTCACCACCGCCGTCGGCGATCCGGGCAGGACGGGCGCAGCTGGCGCCGGTTCGGCCAGCTTGCTTTCAGGCGTTGTGGCCGGCGCCGACTTCTCGATCGCCGGCGCATTGTCGCCAGAGGACGCGTTCGGCGGCGGCGAGCCGAACAGTCCTTGCCCGTAGGCGCCGCCGTTCAGCCCCGCGGTCAGCATCGACAAGCTCGACAGCGCGAGGACCAGACGCCGAAGCACGGCGTCACTCCGTCGAGGAGCCGCATTCCAGCGCGCTGAGCGTCCAGTCGCTGGTTTTGGAGGTGATGTCGGCGATCTTCCACTTGCCGTCCACTTTCTTCAGCGACCACACCATTTCGCGTTTGGAGTCATCGCCTTCCGGGAAAAGATTGAAGCTTGCGGTCACCTCGGCGGTGTCGCCATTGACGGCCTCGGCAAGCTTCAGCGTCTTCGACACGGTCTTCTGGTCGAAATCCTGGGCGTCGAGGCCTGGGTCGAAGTCGATGCAGGATACCTCGTCGGGCTTCTCCTTGCGGGCCTTGTCGTTGGCTTCGAAGAGCTTGGTGACCGGCTCGGTGAAGCGGTCGCGGTATTTCGCGTCCGCCTCGAACTTCACTTCAGGCACATAGAAGAACTTCACGGCGTTGGAAGCCGGCCCGGCGAGTGCCGCGGCAGGCAAGGCGATCGAGATGGCAACTGCCAGCATCATCGGTCTCATGCAGGATCTCCGGATGGTCGGCGGCGTGGTGGCACGATCACCACCACGCATCCTGCATATCGGCTTTTTCACGGCGCATGAAGTCCTTGCGCTGCGCGCCTTAAGCTTCCAGCCAGACGTTCTGGAAGTCCATTTGATAGGTCTGGTGCATGGCGTAGTTCTTCACCTTCTTGTTCATGTGGCAGTAGAGCTTCTGCCAGAACGGCTGGATGATGACGCCGGAGTCCTGCAGGATCTGCTCGACGTCCTTCATCACCTCCTTGCGCTTGGCGACGTCGATCTGCGACAGCGCCTCCTTGAGCTTGGCGTCGAAATCCGGGTTCGAGAACGCGGTCTCGTTCCAGGCCTCGCCGGTACGGTAGCCCAGCGCCAGCACCTGCACGCCGAGCGGGCGCATGTACCAGATGGTCATGGAATAAGGATATTTCGTCCAGTCGTTCCAGAAGGTCGAACCGGGCAGCACCGTGCGCTTCACCTTGATGCCGGCATCGCGCAACTGGCCGGCGATCGCGTCGCCGGTGTTCTTCTGCCATTCGTCCTCGACCGTGATCAGCTCGTGCTCGAAGTCGGCCTGCCCGGCGTCGGCCATCAGCTTCTTGGCGCCCGCCGCGTCCCGTTCCTTCTTCGGCAGCGGGTAATATTCCGGATGGATCGGGCTGACATGGTGGTTCTCGCCGACCGTGCCGCGGCCGGCGTAGCCGAGCTGCATGACCTGGTTGTTGTCGACCGCCATCTGCAGCGCATTGCGCACCCGTTTGTCATCGTAAGGCTTGTGGGTGATGTTGGTGCGCGCAACGAGCGTGGTCGCCGTCGCGACTTCCGATTTCACCAGCTCCATCTTGTCTAGGGGGTCGATGAAGTCGGCCGGCGTCTCGAAATCGAGATCGATCTCGCCGGAATCGAAGGCATTCAGCGTGGCGTTGAAGTCGGTGCCGTAGTCGATGAACTCGACCCCGTCGAGCGGCGCTTCGCCGCCCCACCACTTGCCGTTCTCGCGGCGCTTGACCACGGCTTTCTGGCCGACATCGTAAGACACCAGCTCGAAAGCCCCGGTGCCGATCGGCTTCTTGATCGGATCGGCGCCATCCTTGTCGAAGTTGCGATGCACGACCAGCGCCGGATAGTCGGTGAAGCCCGGGATGATCGCGATATCGGCTTCGGACAGCTTCAGCTTGACCGTATGGTCATCGACCTTGGTGATCGCGCCATCCCTTGCCTTGCCGGTCTTGGCGTCGACCAGCGCGCCGACGCGGGCGGCCATGGAATTGCCGGAAGCCCCCTTCTCGCACCAGCGATTGAGGTTGAAGACGACGTCATCGGCGTTGAAGGCATCGCCGTTGTTCCAGGTGACGCCTTTGCGCAGATGCAGCGTGTATTCGGTGGCGTCGTCGTTGACGTCCCAGCTTTCGAGCAGCACCGGCTCGAAGGTGAACTGGTGCGTGTAGCGCACGAGCGGCTCCAGCCAGGTGCGGGTGACGTTCGCCATCTCGGTCCAGTCATAGGTGCGCGGGTCCTTCTGCGCCTTGACCGACATCGCGACATGTAGCGTTCCGCCTTTCTTCGGCTCTTGCGCCAGGGCTTTTGTCGGCGCGGCAAGGCCAATCATGCCATAGGCGAACGCCGTCGACGCGCCGAAGGCGCTTGCCAGGGCCAGGAATTCGCGCCGGTCCACGCGGCCCGCGCGCGCTTCTTTAGCCATCGCCTCGATGGCGGCAGGAACGCGATCACCGTTGCTTTTGAAGATTGTCATTTTTTCCTCCCATGTTGCGAAACATTGGCCATCCTGGTGCACTTTTTTTCAGCTGTAGATGGCGCCTGCAGCGTGAGCGAGCGTCCAGACGCTGCCTTGCCTGAGATAGTGAGAACTCGCTCCATCCCTGCGGCATTTCGAATATCGTATACGAGCCTTGTTGCGCGTCAAGCTTCTTGGGGCATGAGCTGGAGAAAGATGCCGGGCGAAGAACCACCTTCACACCTTCGCACGCTTCATCGGCCAGGTGTCCGCCACGCGATAGCCCGCCGGCCAAGGATCTTCAGGATCCAGCATGTGCTGATGGATGCCGGTGATCCAACCGCGACCGCTGATCTGAGGGCGTATTGCGGGCATACCGCCAACCTGCGTGGTGCCGAGAATCTTGCCGTGAAATTCTGACCCGATGATGGACACACCGGTGAACCAATCCTCGGCTGTCATTTGACCCTTCGCGTGCAAGAGCGCCATGCGGGCCGACACCGCCGTTCCGGTCGGCGATCGGTCGAGCTTGCCAGGTTTTATCGAAACGACCGATTTTGCGCGGAGGCGGTTGCCATCCTGGGTGATGGCGCCGGCAAAAAGACAGAACGAATGGTGGCGCCAATCGGGACGCTCAGGGTGGAAGAACGCCATTTGTCGATTGGCCGCATCGGTAATGCGCACCCCAAGTTCGGCGAGATCACGAGCCTCGTCGGTTTCAAGCGCTAACCCAAGGTCAGGTGCATCGACGACGACGAAACTGTCGCCTCCATAGGCCGTGTCGACCGTAATGGTACCGAGGCCACCGACCTCAAGCGGCACACCGACCCTGTTGGCGAATGATGGTACGTTTTCGACCGTGATGCGCTGGGCTTTTCCTCCGGCACAGTCGGCCCGCACGCGTACCAGACCGCCCGGCGCCTCGAGCACCATTTCGGTTACCGGCTCCTGCATGGGGATGATCCCGGTGTCCAGAATTACCGTCGACACGCAGATCGAATTGGAACCGGACATCGGGGGTGTATCCTCCGGTTCCATTATGATCCAAGCCATCTGCGCATCGGGATGCTTCGGAGGGACCAGAAGGTTGACGTGCCGGAAGACGCCGCCGCGCGGTTCGTTGAGAACGAAGTTACGAAGTCCGTTGTCTTCTGCGATCCATTTGCGCTGGTCCCAGACGGTGTCTCCCGGCGGAGGAGAAACTCCGCCAACGATGACATCCCCGACTTCGCCCTCCGCGTGGCAGGAAACAACATGGATGACTTTCGTGCTTCGCATTCGGGAGTCCCCAGAGCCGCGGCTTCCGATTGGATATCGTATACGATCTTCGGCTCTCGTCAAGGCTCGATTGAGGGGAAATGCGCCAGTCGCTGCTGATCGGCCGGGCTCAAAAGAGCCCACGCCGGACGGCATCTCAGGCCATGCAGACACTCGGGTTGAGCAGAATCGCGAGCGTATTTGATCGCGAACATCGTCTACGATATCTATGTTTGCAGATCTGACGCTCCGTGCGGAGACTCTACACGTGCCATTTGCATTTGCCGACATTCCCGATTTGGGTGCCGCCCCCACCGCTTCCGACGTGGTTTTGAAGTTCATCCGCGGAGCAATCATATCCGGGTCGCTTGATGAGGGCGAACCGATCAGGCAAGACGACGTCGCCCGCATGTTCAACATCAGCAAGATTCCGGTGCGCGAAGCTTTGAAGCGGCTCGAGGCAGAGGGATTCGTGGCATTTCAGCGAAACAAGGGCGCAATTGTCGCCAGCATGTCGGAACCGGAGATCGTGCAGATTTTCGAGGTCCGAGCCATGCTGGAATCGAACGCAATTCGGCTTTCCCTTCCTCACATGAACGAGAAGACCTTCGATAAAGCGCAAGCAAGTTGCGACTCCTTCGCGAAGGAAACCGACGTCGGCCGCTGGGCGGAACTAAATTGGGAGTTCCATTCCAGTCTTTATCTAGACGCCGGGCGACCATATCTGCTCCGCATGATCCGGTCGGTTAACGATCGCATCGAACGCTATCTGCGAGTTCAGCTGACGATTTCCGGCGGTCATGAGCTTGCGGATCGAGAACATCGCGAAATCCTGGCCGCCTGCCGCGCTGGCGAGACCGAACAGGCCGCAAAGTTGGTCTACGATCATATTATGAA
>NZ_RZSN01000004.1:0-84772 GCF_003997315.1 Mesorhizobium sp. M1A.F.Ca.IN.020.04.1.1 | reverse complement strand
TCCAGGGCAACAAGCCCATAACCGCCAGCATCGACACCGACTTGCCGGAGCCGGATTCGCCGACGATGGCGAGCACCTCGCGCTCGTCGACACGGAGCGAGACGCCGTCGACGGCGCGGAACGGGCCGGAGGCGGTCTGGAACTCGACGACGAGGTTCTGGATATCGAGCAATGCCATCACGACCTCCTGAGCTTCGGATCGAGCGCGTCGCGCAGGCCGTCGCCGATCAGGTTGATGGCGAGCACCGTGATAAGTATGGCAAGGCCGGGGAAAGTCACCACCCACCAGGCGCGCAGGATGAATTCGCGCGCCGAGGCCAGCATGGTGCCCCATTCCGGCGTCGGCGGCTGCGCGCCGAGGCCAAGGAAGCCAAGCGCTGCGGCTTCCAGGATGGCGTTCGAGAAGGACAGCGTGCCCTGGACGATCAGCGGCGCCAGGCAGTTCGGCAGGATGGTCTTGAGCATCAGCCTCAGGTGCCCGGCGCCGGCGACCTTGGCAGCTACGACATATTCGCGGCTCTTCTCGGCCATCACGGCAGCGCGCACCAGGCGGGCGAAATGCGGCTGCAGGACGAGCGAGATCGCCAGCATCGCATTGAACAGGCCGGGCCCGAGAATGGTGACCAGCACCAGCGCCAGAAGCAGCGACGGGAAGGCCAGGATCAGGTCCATGACGCGCATGATCGCGACGTCGACCCAGCCGCGGAAATAGCCTGCCAGCAAGCCGAGCGTGATGCCGCCGACGAGGGCCAGCGTGACGACGACGGCGCCGATGAGCAGCGAGAAACGCGCGCCATAGAGCAGGCGCGAGAGGATGTCGCGGCCGACCGGATCGGTGCCGAGGATATATTGCGAGCTGCCGCCCGCCTGCCAGGCCGGCGGCCTGAGGAAGGCGGTCTTGTCCTGCACGTCGGGTGCATAGGGCGCGAGCAACGGCGCAAAGAGCGCCGCCAGCACCAGCAGGATGAAGACGACCAGGCCGATGACGGCGCCGCGGTTCACCGAGAAATAGTGCCAGAAGGTCTTGAAGCCGGTCAGCCGGTCCGGGCTGCCGGCGGCCATCGGGGCGATTTCGGTCGACTGGCTCATCACGCCGCCCTGATGCGCGGGTTGATGACGGCATAAAGCACGTCGACGATGAGGTTAACGGCCATGACGATAAGTGCGATCAAAAGCAGACCTGACTGCACGACGACATAGTCGCGCTTGAAGATGGAATCGACCATCCACTTGCCGATGCCCGGCCAGGCGAAGATGGTTTCGGTGAGGATGGCGCCGGCAAGCAGCGTGCCGACCTGCAGGCCGATCGTGGTGACGACCGGGATCAGGGCGTTGCGAAGTGCGTGCCCACCGATGACGCGGGCGGCGGAAAGGCCCTTGGCGCGGGCGGTGCGGACATAGTCTTCACCGAGCACCTCGAGCATGGCCGAACGGGTCTGGCGCGCGATCACCGCCAGCGGAATCGTGCCGAGCACGATCGCCGGGAGGATGAGATGGCTGAGCGCCGAGCGCAGCGCGTCCCATTTGCCGTAGAGAATGCTGTCGATGGTCATGAAACCGGTGATCGGCTTCAGGAAGAACTGCAGGCCCATGCGGCCCGACACCGGCGTCCAGCCGAGATAGCCGGAAAAGAAGATGATGAGCAGCAGGCCCCACCAGAAGATCGGCATGGAATAGCCGACCAGCGCGGTGCCCATCAATGACTGATCGAACCATGAGCCGCGTTTGACGGCCGCGAATATGCCGGCCGGGATGCCGATCGCCATGGCGAAGATCATGGCGAAGAAGGACAATTCCAGCGTCGCCGGAAAGAGCGTCTTGAACTCCTGGAGCACCGGGCGCTTGGAGGAAATCGAGACGCCGAAATCGCCGGTCGCGACCTCGCCGACATAGCGCGCATACTGCTCCCAGACCGGCAGATTGTAGCCGAACTGTTCCTTGAGCTCTTCGTAGCGGGCGGGGGTGACGCCATGCTCGCCGGCCATGGCCAGGATCGGATCGCCGGGCAGCAGCCGGACAAAGGCGAAGGCGCAGATGGTGATGCCGACGAGCGTCGGGATCAGAAGTGCGATTTTGTTGAGGAGATATCTGAGCATCGTGAAATGGAATGGGGCGGCGACAATTCGCGCCGCCCCGTTCGCAAATATTACTCGGCCTTGTCAACGCCGTCGAAGCGATGAATGCCGAGCGGGTCCATCTTGAAGCCGCTGACGTTGTTGCGGACAACGGCATAGACCTGGCTGTGAGCCAGCAGGAAGGCCGGCGCCTGCTTGGCGAAGATTTCCTGGGCCTGCTCATAGAGCTTGGTGCGCTCGCCCTGGTCGCTGGTCTTCTTGGCCTTCTGGATCAGGTCCTCGAAGTCCTTGTCGCACCAGCTGGAGTAGTTCGAGACGCCGATGGCCGAGCACGCGAACAGGGTGGCGAAGAAATTGTCCGGATCGCCATTGTCGCCGGTCCAGCCGATCTGGAAGGCGCCGGGACGCTCCTTCTTCTTGCCTTCCTCTCGATACTTGGTCCACTCGTAGTTGACGATCTCGGCCTTGACGCCGACCTTGGCCCAGTCGGCCTGGATCAGCTCAGCCGCGCGCTGGAAGTTCGGGTTGTAAGGACGAACGCGGTCGGAAGCCCAGAGCTGGATTTCCTTCAGCCCGGCGTCGGCCAGCACCTTCTTGGCCGCTTCCGGATCATAGGAATCGAACTTCACATCCTTGTTCCACGACCACATGGTCGGCGGGATCAGGTTCTGCGCCGGCGTCGCGCCAGCGTCCTGGAACAGCGACTTGATCAGCGCTTCCCGGTCGATCGCCTGGTTGAGCGCGTGACGAACCTCCGGCTTGTCGAGCGGCGGGATCGTGGTGTTGTAGCTCATGTAGCCGATGTTGAGGCCGGCCTGGTCCATCAGGGTCACGTCCTTGTTGGCCTTGATGGTGGCGATATCGGCCGGGTTCGGATAGGGAGCGACATCGCATTCGCCGGCCAGCACCTTCTGGATGCGGGCGGTCGCGTCAGGCGTGATGGCGAAGACCAGATCGTCGATCTTCTCCTTGCCCTTGAAGTAGTCGGGGTTCGCCGCATAGCGGATGACCGAATCGAGCTGATAGTCGACGAACTGGAACGGCCCGGTGCCGATCGGCTTGGTCGAGAAGTCGGCCATCTTGCCTTCCTTCTCGAGCTGGTCGGCATATTCCTTCGACACGATCGAGGCGAAGTCCATGCCGAGATTGGCCAGCATCGGCGCGTTCGGCTCGGTCAGCGTCAGCTTGACGGTGAGGTCGTCGACCTTTTCCCACTTGGCGACGTATTTCGGCATGTCCATGCCGGTGTAGTAATCCCAGGTCAGGTTCGGCAGATACTTCTCGCCGTTCCACGGATTCTGCTTGTTGAACTGCCGGTCGAACGAGAAGACGACGTCATCGGCGTTGAGGTCGCGGGTCGGCTTGAAATAGTCGGTGGTCTGGAACTTCACGCCAGGGTGCAGGTGGAAAGTATAGACCAGGCCGTCGTCGGAGATTTCCCATTTGTCGGCGAGGCCGGGCTCGATCTCGGTGCCGCCATGCTTGAACTCGACTAGGCGCGAATAGACCGTGCGCGACGAAGCGTCGAAGTCGTTGCCGCCCGTCGTCGTACCCGGATCGAAATTGGCCGGCGACGCTTCCGAGCAATAGACAAGCGTCTTTGCATTGGCCATCCCGCCGAGGACGCTTGCAGCCAGCAACGCGGCTGCAAAAGTCATTGTCTTTTTCATTGAGCACTCCCTGATGTTCTTCCAAGCCCCTCTATCAGGCTCGCGAAGCGCGCATATAAGCACCGTTTTTGGGGCTTTGGAACACCCCGTTTGCGTACCCCACGGTAAGCAGGAAAAGAATCCGCATTTTCCTCAAATAGAAGAAAAAATGAGCAGAATTTTTCGCTCACGCTAATGTTAACAACCGCATTTTTTTATTGATTGAGCCTCTTCCGAAATGGAACGAGGAGCTCCTGCCTGCGATCCCAGGTCCTCGTCGGGACGCGCCGAAGGAGGCGTCCAGGAATGACATTTCGCCGGCAAATCTTTCCGCCGCTGCCGCTGGGGCAAGACTTGCACGGCCGCCGATAGAGGCAATACATAGACGTTAGGCCGGATTTCTTGGAATCCGCAATCGGCCGCAGCGGAGGAACGCTTCCGAAATCGGAAAGAGATGCGGCGCAAGCAGCAAGACCAGGACACCAGGGAGGGATTTGGTGGCAAAAGCAGCAAAGACAACGCCCCCGGCGAAGGCAACAGCCAAAGCCGCGCCCGTCGATGCGGGCGCGGCCAAGGCTTCATCTTCCAAGACCGCTTCGCCAGCCAAAACGCCGTCACCTGCGAAGGCCGGCTCCAAGCCGAAGACCACTGTGAAACCGGCTGCCGCTGCAAAACAGACGAACCCCAAATCCGCCGCCAAGGCTGCAACCGCAAAGACCGCCAGGCCTGCGGCCGCAAAGACGGCCTCGGGATCGGCCAGGCGGCTGCCCAAGGCGATCACGGAACTCGCGGCAGGCTTGCCGGAAAAGCCTTGGCTGAAAAACTATCCGAAGAACATGCCGGGGGAGATCGGTCCGCTGCCTTACGATTCCATCGGCGACTTCCTTGTCGGCGCCTGCAAGCAGTTCGCCAGCCGCCCGGCGTTCGTCTGCATGGGCAAGTCGATCTCCTATGCCGAGCTCGAGCGGCTTTCGGCGGCCTTCGGCGCCTATCTGCAGTCGAAGGGTCTGGAGAAGGGCGCGCGCGTGGCGCTGATGATGCCGAATGTTCTGCAATACCCGGTAGCGATGATGGCCGTGCTTCGCTCCGGCTTCACGGTGGTGAACGTCAACCCGCTCTACACTCCGCGCGAGCTGGAGCATCAGCTCAAGGACTCCGGCGCGCAGGCCATCGTCATTCTGGAGAACTTCGCCAACACGCTGCAGGCGGTGATCGCCAGGACGCCGGTCAAGCATGTCGTGGTCGCGGCGATGGGCGACATGTTGGGCGGGCTGAAAGGCGCGATCGTCAATCTCGTCGTGCGGCGGGTGAAGAAGATGGTTCCCGCCTGGTCGCTGCCCGGCCACGTCAAATTCAACGCCGCGCTCAAGGCGGGCTCGGCAAGCGCCTTCAAGCCGGCGGCGGTGTCGGGCGACGATATCGCCTTCCTGCAATATACCGGCGGCACGACCGGCGTGTCGAAAGGCGCGACGCTGCTGCACCGCAACGTCTTGTCCAACGTGGCGCAGAATTCGCTCTGGGTGGAGGACGCCTATACGGTCAAGCCGAAGCCGGGGCATCTCAACTTCGTCTGCGCGCTGCCGCTCTACCACATCTTCGCGCTGACGGTGAACGCGCTGATGGGCATGCAGCAAGGCGCGCAGAACGTGCTCATTCCGAACCCGCGCGACATTCCGGGCTTCGTGAAAGAACTGCAGAAATACCCGGTCCACATCTTTCCCGGCCTCAATACGCTGTTCAACGCGCTGCTCAACAATGAGGATTTCCGCAAGCTCGACTTCAAGCCGCTGATCCTCACTCTCGGCGGCGGCATGGCGGTGCAGAAAGGCGTGGCCGAGCGCTGGAAGGCGCTGACGGGCTGTCCGGTGAGCGAAGGCTACGGACTTTCCGAAACCTCGCCGGTGGCGACCGCCAACAAGTTCAGCTCCAGCGACTTTACCGGCACGATCGGCCTGCCGCTGCCATCGACCGAGATCGCCATCCGCGACGACGACGGCAACAACGTGCCGCTCGGGGAAGTCGGAGAGATCTGCATCCGGGGTCCGCAGGTTATGGCCGGCTACTGGAACCGGCCTGACGAGACCGCCAAGGTGATGACCAAGGACGGGTTCTTCAAGTCGGGCGACATGGGCTTCATGGATGAGCGCGGCTACACCAAGATCGTCGACCGCAAGAAGGACATGATCCTGGTCTCCGGTTTCAACGTCTATCCGAACGAGCTGGAAGAAGTCGTGGCGCAGCACCCGGGCGTGCTCGAAGTGGCGGCGATCGGCGTGCCGGACGAGCACTCCGGCGAGGTGCCGAAGCTGTTCGTGGTCAGGAAGGATCCAGCGCTCACCATCGAGACGCTGACTGTCTATTGCCGCGAGAACCTGACCGGCTACAAGCGGCCGAGATACATCGAATTCCGCGCCGAACTGCCGAAGACGCCGGTCGGCAAGATCCTGCGGCGCGCGTTGCGGGAGCAGATTTGAACGAAAATGTTGCCGGCCTGACGCCAATACATCGCGCCGACCTCGATCCCGCCGAATTCATCAAGGCGAACATGCGGCTTCAGCCGGTGCCGTCGCTGCCTGAAATCCGGCTCTATACGGCCCATCCCGGCAGCGGGCTGAGGCGGCTGCTGGAACCGGAGGACGGCTCGCATGAGCACGCGGCCGAGCCGCAGCCGCCCTACTGGGCCTATGCCTGGGCGGGCGGCGCAGTGCTGGCGCGCTATGTTCTCGACCGGCCGTCAACCGTTGCGGGCCGGCGCGTGCTCGACCTCGGCGCCGGTTCCGGCCTTGTCGGTATCGCCGCGGCGCGAGCCGGGGCTAGGGAAGTGACCGCGGCGGAGATCGACCGCAACGGCATCGTCGCGCTCCGCCTCAACGCGGAGGCCAACGGCGTCGCCATCATCATAATCGGCGAGGACATCAGCGCCGGTCCGCCGCCATCGGTCGACGTTGTGCTCGCCGGCGACGTTTTCTACGGGCAAGCGGTCGCGCGGCGGATCGTCCCCTTCCTCGACCGCTGCCTTGCCGCGGGCATCGAGGTGCTGGTCGGCGACCCGGGCCGCGCCTGGCTACCCAGGCGGCGGCTTCGCCTGCTTGGCGAGTATCAGGTGCCTGATGTCGGCGGAAACGGCGGTAGCGCGCCGAAACCGAGCGGGGTATTTGCCTTCCTTCCCAGCGAGCCCTGATCAGCCCGCCGGCACACTCATCCGCGCGGCGAGAAAATCCGGCAGGTCGGCGACCGAATCCAGGATGACGTCGGCCATCGGCGACAGCGAGTCACGCGTGCCCGTGCCGGAAAGCACGCCGATCGCCAGGCCGCAGCCGCCGGCACGCGCCATTTCGAGATCGTGGCGATTGTCGCCGACCATGGCGATCTCGCCGGGCTTCAGTCCCGTCAGATCGCAGAACGCGATGACCGTGTCGGGCGCGGGCTTCGGGTTCGCGACCGCATCATAGCCGAAGGCGGCGTCGAAGAGCTGCGCGACACCGAGCGTGGCGAGCGTTTTCTCGGCGCCGCTGGTGGAATCGTTGGTGGCGACGCCCAGCCGGAAGGATCGCTTGTGCAGCGCCCGCAGCGATTCGACGATACCGGGCAGCGCGACAGCCATCGACGAGCCCTGAACCGAAGTGATCTCGTTGAAGCGGGCGACGGCCAGCATCTGGTCCTCCTCCGACAGGCGCGGGAACCAGAGCTCGACGACGTCCATGTTCGAGCCCGAGGCAAAGATCGAATCCGGCTTGAAGCGCTTGTTGACGAAATCGAAGCCGGCGGCGGCGAGCAACCTGTCGGCTTTCCAGCGATCGCCTTCGGCGGCGTCCATGGCCATGAAATCGGCAATGCCGAGCCAGGTAGCGTTGAAGTCGACAAGCGTGCCGTCCTTGTCGAACAGAATTCCCTTGATATCCGCCAATCCGTTTACTCCGCGCCACGCAATTGGTGGATATGAGCCACCAATCCGGCAGTCGAGGCATCGCGTTTTGCGGCAGTCTCCTTGCCTTCCACGACAGGCAGCAGGCCTGTCGCCAGTTCCTTGCCGAGTTCGACACCCCACTGGTCGAACGAGTTGATGTTGAACAGCGTGCCCTCGACGAAGACGCGATGCTCATAGAGCGCGATCAGGCGACCGAGCGTGCGCGGATCAAGCTTGCGGTAGAGGATGGTGAGCGACGGACGGTTGCCCGAAAAGACGCGATGCGGCGCGATGCGATCGACATCGGCGGGCTTCATGCCCTTGGCCAGCATCTGCGCGCGCGCCTCTTCCAGCGTGCGGCCCTTCATGAAGGCTTCCGACTGCGCCAGGCAATTGGCAAGCAAGAGATCGTGGTGGGTCTTCAGCTCGGGCTCGTGGCTGACGGCTGCGGCAAGAAACTCGACCGGGATGAAATCGGTGCCCTGGTGCAAAAGCTGGAAAAAGGCGTGCTGGCCGTTGGTACCGGGCTCGCCCCAGACCAGCGGGCCGGTCGGCGTAGCCACCGCGCCGCCGTCCAGTGTCACGCTCTTGCCGTTCGATTCCATATCGAGCTGCTGCAGATAGGCCGGCAGGCGCGACAGGCGCTGATCGTATGGAATGACGGCGCGGGCCGGGTATTTGCAGACGACGCGGTGCCACCAGCCGATCAGCCCCAGCAAAACAGGCAGGTTCTCCTGCAGGGGGGCCGAGCGGAAATGCTCGTCCATCTCATGCGCGCCGTCGAGGAAGGCGCGGAAATTGCGCAGGCCGATGGCGATCATCACCGGCAGGCCGATGGCGCTCCAGACCGAGTAGCGGCCGCCGACCCAGTCCCAGAAACCGAAGACGCGGTCGGAGGCGATGCCGAACTTGGCCACTAGGTCGAGCGCGGTCGAGACGGCGGCGAAATGCTTGCCGATCGCTTGCTTGCCCAGCGCCTTTTCCACCCATCTGCGCGCCGTCTCGGCATTGGTCATCGTCTCGACAGTGGTGAAGGTCTTGGAGGCGATGATGAACAAAGTCGTCTCGGGAGACAGGCCCTTCAGCGTGTCGTGGATGTGGGCGCCGTCGACATTGGAGACATAATGCGCACGCGGGCCGTCATGGTAGGGAGCGAGCGCCAACGTCACCATCGCCGGGCCAAGATCCGAGCCGCCAATGCCGATATTGACGATGTCGGTGATCTTCTTGCCGGTGGCGCCGGCCGCCTCGCCGGAGCGAATCGCATCAGCGAAGGCGCCCATTGCGTCGAGCACGGCGATCACATCGGCCTTGGTGTCCTGGCCATCGACCACGACGCTCTTGCCGGTCAGATTGCGCAGCGCCGTGTGCAGCACGGCGCGGTTTTCGGTGATGTTGATCTTCTTGCCTTCGAACATCGCGGTGCGTCGACCTTCGAGGTCGGCGGCGCCGGAGAGCGTCTCCAGCATTGCCATCGTGTCGGCGTCGACCGCGCATTTCGACCAGTCGAGCAGAAGATCCCCATCTGTGGCGGAGAATTTCTCGAAGCGCTTGGGATCGGCGGCGAAGGCTTCGCGCATCGTGCCCTTGGCTGCCGCGCGCTGCTCACGCAGGGCGGTGACCTGCTTGTCGAAGGCTGACTGATCCAATGGTGGCTCCTGGCGGGTTTTTAGACCATTTTAACAGGCCCGATGTTTCCGGCGCGTGTCGTCGCGACATTGTATTGAGCCGGATTTCCGTTTCGTTCAAGCGCGGCAGTGACGCACTGCATCACGCTTTTATGATGCCCCGCAACATCCGCTTCTCTGGCGGACGCGCCCCTTTCGTGACCAATGGATCACTGGCATAAATCCCAGCGATCAGAAAAATTGATTGGCGCAACCCCTTGTGCCACCCCTACACTCGACTGGTCCAGCCAAGTGAAAACAGCTGGCCATCCGAGGATGATCTCCCATGCCACAGCGCAATGACACGGCCATATGGTCCGGCCTGTTCCGGATTTCGGCCGAATCCGGACAAACTCTCCAGGCACAGATCCGCCAGGCGATCGTCGCAGCCATCCTCGACCGGCAGATCGCCGCTTCGATGCCGCTGCCATCCTGCCGGATTCTGGCGGAAAAACTGGGCGTAGCCCGCGGCACGGTGGTGCTTGCCTTCCAGCAGCTGGTCGACCAAGGTTTTCTTGTGGCGCGCGAGCGGCGCGGCCACTTCGTCAACCCTGAAGTGCTGGCCACCCCCGCCAAGCCGCACCAGAAGGCGCCCGACCAGCAGAATGAGATCGACTGGAAGGCGCGTCGGCAGATCGCCGCCAGCGACATGCCGCCGCCGGCCAAGCACGACAACTGGATCAAGTCCTCCTACCCGTTCGTCTACGGCCAGTTCGATCCGGCGCTGTTTCCGACCGCGGAATGGCGCGAGTGCAACCGCATGGCGCTCGCGGTGCTGGAGATCCGCAACTGGGCATCCGACATGGTCGACCGGGACGATCCGCTGCTCATCGAGCAGATCCAGGCCCGGCTTTTGCCGCGCCGCGGCATCTTCGCCAATCCGGACGAGATCATCGTGACCCTGGGCGCGCAGAACGCGCTCTATATGCTCGCCTCGCTGTTGATGACCAAGGGCTCGAAGGTGGCAATGGAAGACCCCGGCTATCCGGATGCCCGCTCGATCTTCCGGCTCGCCGGCGCAGATATCCAGCCGGTCCCGGTCGACCAGTCGGGCATCGTGACCTCGGCGATTCCCAGCGATTCCGGCTTTGTCTTCGTCACGCCCAGCCATCATTGCCCGACGATGGTGCCGTTGTCCGCCGAGCGGCGGCAGGATTTGCTGGCGCGCGCCAACCGCAACAACCAGATCATCATCGAGGACGGCTATGACAGCCAGCTTCTCGACGAGGCGCCGCAGCAGGCGCTGAAGAGCCTCGATCGCTCGGGCCGCGTCATCTATGTCGGCTCGATGTCGAAGACGCTGGCTCCGGGTCTGAGGCTCGGCTACATCGTCGCTTCGGCAGGACTGATTGCCGAGCTTCGCGCGTTGCGCCGCTTCATGCTCAGGCACCCGCCGGCAAACAACCAGCGCGCCGTTGCGCTGTTTTTGTCGCTCGGCCATCACGAGGCGCTGGTGCGCAGGCTCTCCGCCGCCTTCGACGAGCGGCGCAAGCGTCTGGTCCATGCGATTTCCGCTTTCCTGCCAGAATGGCGCTCGACCGACTCGGCGGGAGGCACGTCGTTGTGGCTGGAGGGCCCGCGCGGTACCGATTCACGAGGGCTCGCCGAAGCGGCCGCTTCGCGCAGCGTCATCATCGAACCTGGCGACCGGTTCTTCGACCGCAGCGAAAAGCCCTCGCGTTTCATGCGTTTGGGCATCTCCTCGATCTCGCTGCAGCACATCGAGCCCGGGATTCGGGAGCTCGCCACAGCCGCCGGCCGCAGGCCCGCTGCCGCCTGATCACCACGGACTGCCACATCAGGAGCCGGCGTTTTTGCCGGCTCTTTTATTTTGGCGTGCCTCGAGGCTTTAGCATCCTGGCATATTCGACGGGATTGACTGGCTCATAGGCTGTGCCAATGCCGACGGCATAGTCGAGGCACAAAGGGGACGAGGCAGGCCGATGGTGGACCAACCGCCGCGCATCCTGCCCCTGAAAAAGCAAAGGCGGAGTGCTTTCCATGTCAGTGGCTCTTGAGAAGCAGGAAACGACGTCGGACCAGCGTTCGCGGCGGTCCGGCGGGCGCGAAGCGCGCCGCGCGATGCGGGCAGCACCGCTCGCAGACGATATCCGTCCGGTGCGAGCCGGCCTCGAAGGCGGCAGCTACGGGCCATTGAGCCAGAACGACAAGGAACGCATCCATGAAGCGGTGCTGACGCTTCTGGAGACGGTGGGCTTCGCCAACGCCATCCCCTCCTGCATCGAGGCGCTGACCCGGGTCGGGGCGACCTACGGCGACGACGGCCGCATCCGCCTGCCGCGCGCGCTGGTGCTCGACACTATCAAGAAGGCGGCGCGCCACTTCACGCTCCACGGCCAGGATCCCAAGCACGACATGGTGATCCAGGGCAAACGCGTGCACTACGGCACGGCGGGCGCGGCGGTGCATCTGGTCGATGTCGAGAAGCGCGAATATCGCGAATCGCAGCTGCAGGACATCTATGACGCCGCCCGTCTCGTCGACGGGCTCGACAACATCCATTTCTTCCAGCGCACCATGGTGCCGCGCGATATTCCCGATCCGCTCGAGATGGACTTCAACACGCTCTATGCCTGCGTACTGGGGACATCCAAGCATGTCGGCACCTCGTTCACCGTGCGAGAGAACGTCAAGCCGGCGCTGGAAATGCTCTATGCGATCGCCGGCGGCGAGGAGAATTTCCGGGCGCGCCCTTTCGTGTCGAACTCGAACTGCTTCGTGGTGCCGCCGATGAAGTTCGCCGAGGACGCCTGCGGCGTGCTCGAAGCCTGCGTCGAGGGCGGGATTCCGATCCTGCTCTTGTCGGCCGGCCAGGCCGGCGCCACGGCTCCCGCCGCGATTGCCGGCGCCGTCGTGCAGGCGGTGGCCGAAGTGCTGATGGGCCTGGTCTATGTCAACGCCATCAAGCCCGGCCATCCGGCGATTTTCGGCACCTGGCCGTTCGTCTCCGACCTCCGGACCGGCGCCATGTCCGGCGGTTCGGCCGAGCAGGCCGTGTTGACCGCGGCCTGCGCCCAGATGGCGCAATATTACGACCTGCCGGGCGGCTCGGCCGCGGGCATGACGGATTCGAAGCTGCCCGACATCCAATCCGGCTATGAAAAAGGCATCACCGATGTGATGGCCGGTCTTGCCGGCCTCAACCTCATCTATGAATCGGCCGGCATGCATGCCTCGCTGCTCGGCTTCTGTCTCGAAAGCCTGATCATCGACAACGACATGCTCGGCCACTGCCTGCGATGCGTGCGCGGCATCGAGGTGACGGACGAGGCGCTGTCGATCGACACGATCGCCGATGTCTGCCTCAAGGGCCCGGGCCATTATCTCGGCAACGAGCAGACTTTGAAGCTGATGCAGACCGAATATTTTTATCCCGCAGTCGGCGATCGCTTCTCGCCCAAGGAATGGAATGAGAAGGGCCGGCCCGACATTTTGCAGCGGGCGATCGCCGAGAAAAAGCGCGTGCTGGCCGAGCGCTTTCCGCGCCATGTGTCGCGGCTCGTCGACGACAAGCTGCGCGCGCGCTTCGGCGAGATGATCAAGCTGCCGCGCAACAGGATGGGCGGCTGATCTTTCCGCTCTCGCAGATCACTCCGCACGCAGCCCATAGCGCTCGACGACTTCGGCGTTGATCAGCTTCCCATGCAGCGTCAACAGCACGATCTGCGCATCGAGGCTGTCGCCGGCTTCGAGCGCGGCCTCGATGCGGCGCTCGGCTTCCAAAGTGTGCTCCCTGCCATTGGCCCGCTCGAAGGTTTCCGGTCCGGCGACGCAATAGCCGCAGAGTTGCGCCACTGATTGATAAGCCTGAGGCGGCGGCTCCTCGGGCCAATGATCCTTCATCAGGTTGACGATGGTGAGCTTGACGCCCTCAGGCACCAGTGCCGGATGCAAGTCGGCCTTACGCAAGGCGTCGTCGAGCTGGCGCAAATCGCCCGAACGGCCGAACACGCCGAGGAAGCCGAGGGAAGAGCGCCGTTTCGCCATATATAGCCTCCCTTCGTAGGGCCGCCGGGATCGGGCTAATCTGTAGACGCCCCGCGGCCGAAACAAGGGCCATGAGAAAGGGCGGTCCGCCGGAAAGCGGTCCGCCCTTCGATTTTCGCCGTGCTCTGAATTCAGTGGTTGTCGCGCGGGACGCCCCTGGTGTGCGCGACATCCTGATATTTCACCGCCGGCTTCAGCACCATGCCGGCGGAGAACTGGTCGACCATGCCGCGCTGGATCTCCTGCCAGGGCGTCTGGTGCTCGGGATAGTCATAGCCGCCATTGCCCTGCAGCGCTGCCCGCCGCCTGGCGATCTCCTCGTCGCCGACAAGGATATTGGCGGTGCCCTTCCTCAGGTCGATGCGGACGCGGTCGCCAGTCTTGAGCAGCGCCAGCCCGCCGCCGACCGCTGCCTCCGGCGAGGCGTTGAGGATCGATGGCGAACCCGACGTGCCGGACTGGCGACCGTCGCCGATGCAGGCCAGCGAATGGATGCCCTTCTTGATGAGATGGGCCGGCGGCTGCATGTTGACCACCTCGGCGCCGCCCGGATAGCCGACCGGGCCGGCGCCGCGCATGAACAGGATCGTGTGCTCGTCGATGCCCTGCGCCGGATCGTCGATGCGGGCGTGGTAATCCTCCGGGCCGTCGAAGACCATGGCGTTGCCTTCGAAAGCCTCCGGATCGTTCGGGTTCGAGAGATAGCGCTCGCGGAATTCGGGCGAGATGCCGCTGGTCTTCATGATGGCGGAATCGAACAGATTGCCCTTGAGGTTGATGAAGCCGGCATTGCTCTTGAGCGGCTTGTCGACGCCGCGGATGACATCATGATTCTCGTTGACCGCGCCGCGGCAATTGTCGCCGATCGATTTGCCGTTGGCGGTGATCGCGTCGGGGTGCGGCAATAGTCCGCCTTTCAGCAACTCCGCCACGACGGCCGGCACGCCGCCGGCATGGTGATAGTCCTCGCCGAGATACTCGCCCGTCGGCTGCAGGTTGACGATCAGCGGCACGTTAAGGCCGATGTTCTGCCAGTCGTCATTGTCGAGCGGCACGCCGAGATGGCGGGCGATGGCATTGAGGTGGATCGGCGCGTTGGTCGAGCCGCCGATGGCCGAATTGACGACGATGGCATTCTCGAACGCCTGGCGGGTCATGATGTCCGACGGCTTCAGGTCCTCATGCACCATATCGACGATGCGCTTGCCGGTCTCGTAGGCAATCTGGCCGCGCTCGCGATAGGGCGCGGGGATCGCGGCCGAGCCCGGCAGCTGCATGCCGAGCGCTTCGGCCAGCGAGTTCATGGTGGTGGCGGTACCCATGGTGTTGCAATAGCCGGTCGACGGCGCCGAGGAGGCGACGATGTCCATGAACTCGTCATAATTGATCTCGCCGGCCGACAGCCGCTGGCGCGATTCCCAGACAATGGTGCCGGAGCCGGTGCGCTTGCCCTTATGCCAGCCATTGAGCATCGGGCCGACCGAAAGCGCGATCGCCGGAATGTTGACGGTCGCCGCCGCCATCAAGAGCGCGGGCGTAGTCTTGTCGCAGCCGATGGTCAGCACGACGCCGTCGAGCGGATAGCCGTAGAGCACCTCGACGAGGCTGAGATAGGCGAGGTTGCGGTCGAGCGCCGCCGTCGGCCGCTTGCCGGTCTCCTGGATCGGGTGGCACGGGAACTCGAAGGGGATGCCGCCCATCGAGACAATGCCTTCGCGCACGCGCTTGGCGAGCTCGAGATGGTGCCGGTTGCAGGGCGAGAGATCAGAACCCGTCTGCGCGATACCGATCAGCGGCTTGCCCGACATCAGCTCGGCGCGGGTCAGCCCGTAATTGAGGTAGCGCTCGAGATAGAGCGCCGTCATGCCCGGGTTGTCGGGATTGTCGAACCACTCCTGCGAGCGAAATTTCTTCTTCTTGGTGGGGGCGCCTGCCATCGTGGTCTCCGTATTTGTATGACAAATCGATATGACAACGCGCTCATGCAGGCAAGAGGCAGACACGCCGCAGACCCGCACTTTGGTGCGATAGACATAGAAAGGGCCGCGGCCTAGGACCAATCGAGGCCAGCAATCCGGGAGGTCTTGATGGCCTTGGTGATCGAAGGCGAGGAGCGGATCGCCGCACCCGTCGAGAAAGTGTGGGACGCCCTCAACGACCCGGAAATCCTGAAGGAGGCGATTCCCGGCTGGAAAGGAAATCGGACACCTAGCTGCGGCCCGGCGAATTACTCGAACACGATGCTGGGCACTGCCGCCTCGGCGGCGCCGCGTTCCTCTTGGACCCTGTCCCATACCCTCGCGGCGATATCGCGATAGATCTTCGCCTCGGCGCCGTCCGGCTTGGATGCGACCACCGGGGCGCCGGCGTCCGAGCTTTCGCGGATGCCCATCTCCAGCGGCACCTCGCCAAGGAAGGTGACGCCGAGCCGTTCGGCCTCGCGGCGCGCGCCGCCATGGCCGAAGATGTCGTAGCGCCTGCCGGTGTCGGGCGCGAGGAAATAGCTCATGTTCTCGACGATGCCGAGCAGCGGCACGTCGACCTTCTTGAACATGTTGAGGCCCTTGCGCGCATCGATGAGCGCCAGGTCCTGCGGCGTCGAGACGATGACGGCACCGGCCAGCGGCACCTGCTGGGCCATGGTGAGCTGGGCATCGCCGGTGCCGGGCGGCATATCGACGACCAGCACGTCGAGCGGTCCCCATTCGACCTCGCGCAGCATCTGGGTGAGCGCCGACATGACCATCGGGCCGCGCCAGATCATCGGCGTCTCCTCGTCGACCAGGAAGCCCATCGACATCACCTTGAGGCCGTAATTCTGCATCGGCTTCAGGATCTTGCCGTCGACCGTCTGCGGCCGGCCGTGAATGTTGAGCAGCCTCGGCATTGACGGCCCGTAGATATCGGCATCGAGCACGCCGACGCTTAGCCCATTGGCGGCAAGGCCGAGCGCCAGGTTGACGGCGGTGGTCGATTTGCCGACGCCGCCCTTGCCGGACGCGACCGCGATGATCGCATCGATGCCGGGCACGCCGCGTTTGCCGTGACTGTGAGAAGCCGGCGCCTGCGGGCCAGGACGCTGCGGCGCTGCCTGGGGAGCAGGTCGTGGCGACGCTGCTTGCGAAGCCGGCCGAACCGGCGCCTCCATGCCACCGCCCTTCTTCTCCGCCGTCAGCGCGACGACGGCGTTGGCGACGCCGGGGATCGCCTTGACGACACGCTCGGCGGCGGCGCGCAGCGGCTCCATCTCCTGGGCGCGGGCGGCGGGAACGGTAATCGAGAAAAACACCTTGGAATCGGCGATGAAAATCTCAGATACCAGGCCGAGGTCGACGATGTTGCCGGTGAAGTCCGGTCCATTGACCGTCCTCAGGCGCTCGATGACGGTTTCCTTGGTTACAGCCATGGTCTTTCCTCGGAGTTTGGCGTTCCAGATAGTGCAGTTTCCCGGCAGAACCAAGCCGTGGCGCAATGGCTCGTCCGGCGTGCTCCGGAAAACGACCGGTGGTGTCGGATTTGCCCGAGCGCGTCCCGATCCGCCGATTGCCATGGCCAATCGATCCAGGGGCCCTATCTCGGTTGCCATGAGCGACGGCAACCGGAAAAGGAGACTGTCATGCTCGCAAACAGCAACGCAGCGGCCAATGTGGCGGTGAAAGACCTTTCGAGAGCGCAGGGCTTTTACGAAGGAACGCTGGGCCTCAAGCCTGTCGACGACATGGCCGGAGAACTGATCGTCTACAAAAGCGGAGACACGGTCATCAACGTCTATCGTTCAGAATTCGCCGGTACCAACAAGGCGACGGCGTTGACCTGGACGGTCGGCGACCAGATCGGCGCCATTGTCCAGGCGCTGAAGTCGAAGGGCGTCACCTTCGAGCGCTATGAGATGCCCGGGCTGACGCTCGAGGGCGATGTCCATGTCGGCTACGGCATGAAGGTCGCCTGGTTCAAGGACCCGGACGGCAACATACTGTGTCTTGCGGGCGAGTAGATTTCAGCACCAGCTTTGCCTCAGACCGCCAGGCGCGTGACAAAATAGGTCAACGCCGAAATCGCCGCCGTCGCCGGCAGGGTGATCACCCACGCCACGACAATGTTGCCGGCAATGCCCCAGCGCACCGCCGAGACGCGGCGGGCAGCACCCACGCCGATGATGGCGCCGGTGATTGTATGCGTGGTCGAGACCGGGACACCGAGCCAGGTGGCGGCGAACAACGTTATCGCCCCGCCGGTCTCGGCGCAAAAACCCTGCATCGGGTTCAGCCGAGTGATCTTCGATCCCATCGTGTGCACGATGCGCCAGCCGCCGAAGAGCGTGCCCAGCGCCAATGCCGACTGGCAGGTGATGACCACCCAGAACGGCACGTGGAAGCTCTGGCCGAGCATGCCTTGCGAATAGAGCAGCACGGCGATGATGCCCATGGTCTTCTGCGCGTCATTGCCGCCGTGCCCCAGCGAATAGAGCGAGGCAGAGAAGAACTGCAGGACGCGAAAGCTGTTATCGACCGCGAACGGCGTCTGCCGAACGAACAGCCATGAGACGATGAGGATAAGGACAAGCGCCAGCACGAATCCGGTCGCCGGCGAGAGCACGATCGCCGCGGCCGTCTTGCCGAGCCCGGACCAGACGATGGCCCCGGGGCCGGCCTTGGCGACGCCGGCGCCGACCAACCCGCCGATCAGCGCATGCGAGCTGCTCGACGGAATGCCGGCGATCCAAGTGACGATGTTCCAGACGATGGCTCCGATGAGCGCGGCGAAGATAACTGCCGGAGTCACGATCTCGGCGTCGACGATGCCCTTTCCCACCGTCTCGGCGACATGCAGACCGAAGAACAGGAAGGCGATGAAATTGAAGAAAGCCGCCCAGAACACGGCATAGTGCGGCCTCAGCACGCGGGTGGAGACGATAGTCGCGATCGAGTTGGCGGCATCGTGCAGGCCGTTGAGGAAATCGAAGAACAGCGCCACGGCGACGAGGCCGACCAGCAGGGGAAAGGCGATCGCGGCGTCCATCTGTTAGACGTTCTCGATCGCGATGCCGCTGATCTCGTTAGCGACGTCCTCGAAACGGTCGACCACCTTTTCCAGCTGGCCGTAAATCTCCGAGCCGATCAGGTAGGCCATAGGGTCGCTGCGGCCGTGCCGCTTGAACAGGTCCTTCAGGCCCTGCTCGTGCAGGTCGTCGGCGCGGCCCTCAACGCGCATGACTTCTTCGGCGATGGCGTTCAGCCGCGCGGCGTTGGCGCCAACCTTGCCGAGCAGTGGGATG
Organism: Mesorhizobium sp. M1A.F.Ca.IN.020.04.1.1; assembly: GCF_003997315.1. NCBI lineage: Bacteria > Pseudomonadati > Pseudomonadota > Alphaproteobacteria > Hyphomicrobiales > Phyllobacteriaceae > Mesorhizobium > Mesorhizobium sp. M1A.F.Ca.IN.020.04.1.1. The sequence continues at coordinate 66,191 of NZ_RZSN01000004.1, read as the reverse complement.
GCCTCTGCTACCAGGCGGGCGGCCTCGACGATGACGCTGCCCATTTCCCGCATCAGCGGATCGAATTCCCTCATCTCGAACAATTTCACCGTCTTGACGGCCTTGTGCATCGTATCGATGGCATCATCCATCGACTGGATCAGATCCTTGATGTCGCCGCGGTCGAAGGGCGTGATGAAGGAGCGCCTGACGGCAAGCAGCACCTCCGCGGTGATCCCGTCCGCTTCGTCCTCCAGATCGACGATCGTCTGGCACCAGCGGTCGATGTCCCGGCCCTGGAGAAGCTGCTCAAGCGCCTCGGCGCCGCCGACCACCGTGCGCGAATGCCGTTCGAACAGTTCGAAGAAGCGATCCTCGCGCGGCAACAGTCTGCGAAACCAACCCAGCATCTGCTCCTCCCTGCTTCCGCCTACCCCACATAGCGCCATGCGCGGCGCGGGAAAACAGATAAGCCGGCTCAAAAATGTGGATGAGATCCTATCGTTCATCCGCCTTGCGAAGCAAAGCGATTTCCCCGACCTTGGGCAGACCGTGGATCGGATGACATGATCGACAAGCTGGAATTCTTCATCGCTTTAGCCAGGGAAGAGCATTTCGGCCGCGCCGCCGAGGTGTGCGGCGTCACCCAGCCGACGCTGTCGGCCGGCATCAAGCAGCTCGAGGAGCAGCTCGGCGTCATGCTGGTGCTGCGCGGCTCGCGTTTCCAGGGTCTGACGCCGGAAGGCAAGCAGGTGCTGGTTTGGGCGCGCCGCATCGTCGGCGATTCAAGGACCATGCGCGAGGAGATGCGGGCGGCGCGCCACGGCCTGTCCGGCCGCATCCGCATCGCCGCCGTTCCGACGGCGCTCGCCATGGTGGCGCGGCTGACGACGCCATTCCGCGACAAGCATCCCGGCGTCACCTTTTCGGTGCTGTCACGGACCTCGATCGAGGTGCTGACGCTGCTCGGCAATCTCGATGTCGATGCCGGCATCACCTATCTCGACAACGAGCCGCTGGGGCGGGTAACCAGCGTGCCGCTCTATGACGAGCGCTACCAGCTGATCACGGCAGTCGGCAACCCCTATTCCGACCGCGACAAAGTGACGTGGGCAGAGATCAGCCAGTTGCCGCTCTGCCTGCTGACGCCGGACATGCAGAACCGCCGCATCATCGACCAGCATCTGGCGGAAGCCGGCGTGCAGGTGCGGCCGACACTGGAATCCAACTCGATGATCGTGCTGTTCTCGCATATCCGGACCGGCAAGTGGTCGTCGATCATGCCGCTCAACCTTGCGGAAACATTCGGCTTTTCCGAACCGATCCGGGCCATTCCGATAGTCGATCCGGATGCCAGCCACACGGTCGGGCTGGTGGCGGCGCCGCGCGAGCCGCACACGCCGCTGGTGCAGGCGCTGCTGGACGAGGCAATGGCGCTGGCAGACGATTTCCGTTCCCACCGCTAGGCTAGACAATGCGGGCTCAGCGTTTTTGATAGAAAATTTCTATCAAGCGACGAGACTGCTTTATTGATCTCGGAGGTTTCCTCTGATTTCATAAGGACTTAGCGATATTGCGCCCTGTGCATGTCGTTGCCCCAAAACCGCTCTATATTTTGGGGTGACATATGTGTTGGCGCCACGGCCAGGGAGGGCGCTGCATGCCGATGCAGCCTGCAAGTACCGAGATCGCGTCGCGCATAGCGGCGATCATCGAGGAATTGAAGGACCTCGAAGGTCCGCTGCTGCCGATTCTCCACGGCATCCAGGAAGAATTCGGACATGTGCCGCAGGCGGCGCTTCCGGTCATCGCCGACGGGCTGAACCTCTCGAGAGCGGAGGTGCATGGCGTCGTCACCTTCTATCACGATTTCCGCGCCAAGCCGGCCGGCCGGCATGTGCTGAAGCTCTGCCAGGCGGAAGCCTGCCAGTCGATGGGTTCGGAAGCCGTCGCCACCAAGGTCAAGCAACTGCTCGGCATCGATTTTCACGAGACCGCACGCGACGGATCGGTTACACTGGAGCCGGTCTATTGCCTCGGGCTTTGCGCCTGCTCGCCGTCGGCGATGCTCGACGGCGAAGTGATCGGCCGGCTCGACGACGAGAAGATCGAAGAGATCGTCGCGGAGGTGCGTTCATGATCCCGCGCATCTACATCCCTGCCGATTCCGGTGCTCTGGCGCTCGGCGCCGAAAAGGTCGCCAGGGCGATCGAGAAGGAGCTCAAGGAGCGCGGCGTCGAGGCCAAGATCGTGCGCAACGGCTCGCGCGGCGCCTATTTCCTGGAGCCGATGGTCGAGGTTGCGACCGCCGAGGGCCGCGTCGCCTACGGGCCGGTCAAGCCGTCTGACGTGAAAAGCCTGTTCGACAGCGGTTTCCTCAAGGGTGGCCATCACAAGCGCTGGCTGGGTGCGCCAGACAAGATCCCCTTCCTCGCCAAGCAGACGCGGCTGACCTTCGCGCGCTGTGGCGTCATCGACCCGCTGTCGCTCGACAGCTATAAGTCGCATGGCGGTCTGAGAGGCCTGCAGAACGCGGTCGCCATGGCGCCGGCGGACGTCGTGAACCAGGTGACCGAGTCCGGCCTGCGCGGCCGCGGCGGCGCAGGCTTCCCGACCGGCATCAAGTGGAAGACGGTTCTCGATACGAATTCCGAACGCAAATACATCGTCTGCAATGCCGACGAGGGCGACAGCGCCACCTTCGCCGACCGCATGATCATGGAGGGCGATCCCTTCGTGCTGATCGAAGGCATGGCGATCGCCGGCATCGCCACCGGCGCGACCAAGGGCTTCGTCTATATCCGCTCGGAATATCCGCATGCGGTGGCGACGATGAATAAGGCCGTGGCGATCGCCCGCAAGGCAGGCGTGCTCGGCGTCAATGTGCTTGGCTCGCCCAACGCCTTCGACATGGAAATCCGCGTCGGGGCCGGCGCCTATGTCTGCGGCGAGGAAACCTCGTTGCTCAACAGCTTGGAAGGCAAGCGCGGCGTGGTGCGCGCCAAGCCGCCGCTGCCGGCGATCCAAGGGTTGTTCGGCAAGCCGACGGTGATCAACAACGTGATCAGCCTGGCCTCCGTGCCGATCATCATGGACAAGGGCGCCGCCTACTACAAGGATTTCGGCATGGGCCGTTCGCGCGGCACGATCCCGATCCAGATCGCCGGCAACGTCAAGCATGGCGGCCTGTTCGAGACGGCCTTCGGCCTGACGCTGGGCGAAATCGTCGACGAGATCGGCGGCGGCACGGCTTCGGGGCGGCCGGTGAAGGCGGTGCAGGTCGGCGGCCCGCTCGGCGCCTATTTCCCACGCGCGCTTTTCGACACGCCGTTCGATTACGAGGCTTTTGCTGCCAAGGACGGGCTGATCGGGCATGCCGGCATAACCGTGTTCGACGACAGCGCCGACATGATGAAGCAGGCGCGCTTTGCCATGGAGTTCTGCGCCATCGAAAGCTGCGGCAAGTGCACGCCCTGCCGCATCGGCTCGACGCGCGGCATGGAGGTTCTGGACAAGGTCGCCGCGGGCATCGAGGCGGAGAAGAACCTCGCTCTGGTCACCGACCTCTGCAACACGATGAAGTTCGGATCGCTCTGCGCCCTGGGCGGCTTCACGCCCTACCCGGTGATGAGCTCGATCACGCATTTCCCCGAGGATTTCAAGCCGGCGCCGACGCGCGTGGCTGCCGAATAGGAGCTGGCAGATGAACATCAAAGCCGACTTCCCGACACTCATCGAAGAGATCGACTACGGAACGCCGGAGTCGAGAGCGGCGAAGCAGGTGACGCTGACCGTTGACGGGCAAAGCATCACCGTGCCGGAAGGCACCTCGATCATGCGCGCGGCGATGGAAGGCGGGGTCGAGATCCCGAAGCTCTGCGCCACCGACATGCTGGACTCTTTCGGCTCGTGCCGCGTCTGCCTGGTCGAGATCGACGGCCGCGGCGGCACGCCCGCATCCTGCACGACGCCGGTCGGCGAGGGCATGGTGGTGCGCACGCAGTCCGAGCGGCTCGATGCCATCCGCCGTGGCGTCATGGAACTCTACGTCTCCGACCATCCGACCGGCTGGAACGAGAAGGCCGGAACCGGCGCCAGCGAGTTCGACGCGGTTGCGGAGTCGGTCGGTCTGACCGAGAACCGCTACGGCGTCGAAGGCCGCAACCACGTCAAGGAAGAAGGCGGCGTGGCGCCCGGCCATGGCTCGCTGGCGGTCGACTACATCGCCCGCGATGAGTCCAACCCCTACTTCACCTATGATCCGGCGCAGTGCATCGTCTGCTCACGCTGCGTGCGCGCCTGCGAAGAGGTGCAGGGCACCTTCGCGCTGACCATCGAGGGCCGCGGCTTCGAGTCCCGCATGGTCGCCGGCATGCATGAGGATTTCATCGCTTCCGAATGCGTGTCCTGCGGCGCCTGCGTGCAGGCCTGCCCGACCGACGCATTGCGCGAGAAGACCGTGCTCGAGAAGGGCATGCCGGAGCGCTCGGCCGTCACGACCTGCGCCTATTGCGGCGTCGGCTGCTCGTTCAAGGCGGAAGTGAAGGGTGACGAAGTCATCCGCATGATGCCCTACAAGGACGGCAAGGCGAACCACGGCCATTCCTGCGTCAAAGGCCGTTTTGCCTATGGCTATGCCACCCACAAGGATCGGATCCTGTCGCCGATGATCCGGGAGAAGATCACCGATCCGTGGCGCGAGGTGAGCTGGGAAGAGGCGATCGCCCATACGGCAAAGGAATTCCGCCGCATCCAGTACCAGTACGGACGCGGCTCGATCGGCGGCATCACCTCCTCGCGCTGCACGAACGAGGAGACCTATCTCGTCCAGAAGCTGGTGCGGCAGGGCTTCCGCAACAACAATGTCGACACCTGCGCGCGCGTCTGCCATTCGCCGACCGGCTACGGCCTCGGCCAGACCTACGGCACCTCGGCCGGCACGCAGGACTTCGACTCGGTCGAATACACCGACGTTGCCGTCATCATCGGTGCCAATCCCGCTACGGCGCATCCGGTGTTCGCCTCGCGGCTGAAGAAGCGGCTGCGTGAGGGCGCCAAGCTGATCGTGCTCGACCCGCGCCGCACCGAGATGGTGAAGTCGGCGCATGTCGAGGCCGACTACCACCTGCCGCTGAAGCCCGGCACCAACGTCGCGGTGCTGACGGCACTGGCCCACGTCATCGTCACCGAGGGCCTGTTCGACGAAGCCTTTATCCGCGAGCGCTGCGACTGGGCCGAGTTCCAGGACTGGGCGTCCTTCGTCGCCCTGCCGGAAAACAGCCCCGAGACGGTCGGCAAGCTGTCCGGCGTCGATCCTGAAGCGATCCGGGGTGCCGCGCGCCTTTACGCCAAGGGCGGCAACGGCGCGATCTATTACGGCCTCGGCGTCACCGAGCACAGCCAAGGCTCGACTACGGTGATGGCGATCGCCAACCTCGCCATGGCCACCGGCAATATCGGCCGTCCGGGCGTCGGCGTGAACCCGCTGCGCGGCCAGAACAATGTCCAGGGCTCCTGCGACATGGGTTCCTTCCCGCATGAGCTGCCGGGCTATCGCCATATCTCCGGCGAAGCCGTGCGCGACATCTATGAGAGCCTGTGGGGCGTGAAGCTGGACGAGGAGCCCGGCCTGCGCATCCCCAACATGCTGGATGCCGCCGTCGACGGCTCATTCAAGGGCATCTACATCCAGGGCGAGGACATCCTGCAGTCCGACCCCGATACCAAGCATGTCGCCGCAGGGCTGGCCGCGATGGAGTGCGTCGTCGTGCACGACCTCTTCCTCAATGAGACGGCAAACTACGCGCATGTCTTCCTGCCGGGCTCGACCTTCCTGGAGAAGGACGGCACCTTCACCAATGCCGAGCGCCGCATCAACATGGTGCGCAAGGTGCTGGAGCCGAAGGCCCGCTACGCCGACTGGGAGGCGACGCAGGAGCTCGCCCGCGCCATTGGACTGGACTGGAACTACACGCACCCGTCTGAGATCATGGACGAGATCGCCAAGACGACGCCGAGCTTCGCCGGCGTCTCCTTCGAGCTGCTCGACCGTGTCGGATCGGTGCAGTGGCCCTGCAACGAGAAGGCACCGCTCGGCACGCCGATCATGCATGTCGACGGCTTCGTGCGCGGCAAGGGCAAGTTCATCCGCACCGAATATGTCGCGACGGACGAGCGGACCGGCCCGCGCTACCCGCTGCTGCTCACCACCGGGCGTATCCTGTCGCAGTACAATGTCGGCGCGCAGACCAGGCGTACCGAAAACGTCGCCTGGCATGCCGAAGATCGGCTGGAGATCCATCCGCACGACGCCGAGAACCGCGGCATCCGCGAGGGCGACTGGGTGCGGCTGGCGAGCCGTTCGGGCGAGACCACCCTGCGCGCGCTGATCACCGACCGCGTGTCGCCCGGGGTCGTCTACACGACCTTCCACCACCCGGACACGCAAGCCAATGTGATCACGACCGACTTCTCGGACTGGGCGACCAATTGTCCGGAATACAAGGTCACCGCCGTGCAGGTGGCGCCATCCAACGGCCCGACCGAGTGGCAGAGGGACTATAACGAGCAGGCCAAGCAGAGCCGCCGCATCGCCCCGCTGGAAGCGGCGGAGTAGTCTTGGCCGCGCGCCGCAAAGCCACGACGCAAATCTCGCGGCTGGCGCGTCGTGCCGGCGGCACGGCGGCTGCGAACCGCATGGTGCCGGAGGAGACGCCGGTCGCGTTCTCCTATGCCGGCACCACCCATGCGGTGATGATGGCGAGCCCGGCCGATTTCGAGGATTTCGCGCTCGGCTTCTCGCTCACCGAAGGCATCGTTGCCGACCCGGCAGAGATCGAGGCGATCGAAGTCGAGGATCTCGGCGCCGGCATCGACATCCAGATCAAGCTGAAGGACCGGGCCAACACGCGCTTCCAGGCGCGACGGCGCCGGCTTGCCGGGCCGGTCGGCTGCGGCCTGTGCGGCATCGAATCCATCGAGGAAGCGATGCGGTCGGTCGACGCGGTCGGTTCGTCGAAGCTTACGCTCGACGCCGAAGACGTCACGCGTTCGGTCAAGCTGCTGTCGAAGCAGCAGCCGCTGCACACCGAGACCGGGGCGGTGCATGCTGCCGGCTTCTACGTTCCCGGCAAAGGTATCGTGATGGCGCGCGAGGATGTCGGCCGCCACAATGCGCTGGACAAGCTCGCCGGCGCGCTGGCCAAAGCCGGCATCGACGGCGCGAGCGGCGCCGTCGTGGTCACCTCGCGCGTGTCGGTGGAGATGGTGCAGAAAACCGCCGCCATCGGTGCCCCGATCATCATGGCGGTTTCGGCGCCGACCGCGCTTGCCATCCGCACCGCCGAGTCCGCCGGGATGACGCTGGTGGCGCTGGTGCGCGGCGACGATTTCGATATTTTCACCCACCCCGACCGGGTGGCTTGCGGAGTTGCCAAGCATGTCGCGTGACGAAGACCACATCGCCAGCACCAAGGAAAAGCTGGTGCGCATGGCCAATCAGATCGCCACCTTCTTCCATTCGAAGCCGCGTGAGGAAGGCATTGCCGGCGTTGCCGAGCACATCAACAAATTCTGGGAGCCCAGGATGCGGCGGCAGTTCTTCGAGCTGCTGGACGGCGACCCGGAAGATTTCGACGAGCTGGTGATCGCCGCATCCGCCAAGATCAAGCGTCCGCTGACGGCGGAGCAGGCCGACAAGAGCCTCGGTTACAGCAAGCCTGCGGAGGCTGAGGGCGCCATTCCGCATAAGTAGGGCCTCGGGGCCGCATCGGCGCCAAAGGTCTTAGTATTTCCGCTCTCTAAAGTTTCGCTGCCGCAAGCCGGCTGCCTCTGCTATGGTTGAGGACAGGAGATCGTCTGGCCGGGCGGGGTAGTTGCGTGAGGCCGATCGAGACCAGATATGCCCGTAGCGGGGATGTGCGGATCGCCTATCAGGTGGTCGGCCAAGGCTCGTTCGATCTCGTCTTCGTCCCCGGCTTCATCTCCAATCTCGACCTACAATGGGAAGACGAGGGCTACAGCCGCCTGCTGAAGCGGCTTTCGGCTTTTTCACGGCTGATTCTGTTCGACAAACGCGGCACCGGGCTGTCGGACCGCGTGGACAACCATCATTTGCCCGGCCTGGAGACCCGCATGGATGACGTGCGCGCGGTGATGGACGCCGCCGGCAGCGGCCGCGCGGCGATCCTCGGCGCTTCGGAAGGCGCACCGATGGCGATGCTGTTTGCCGCCACCTATCCGGAGCGGACGCGGGCACTCGTGCTCTATGGCGGTTATGCGCATTTCCACAAATGGGTAATGCCGCCGGAGCGCCTGGAAGCCTTCATCGAGATTGCCGAGACTTGCTGGGGCACCGGCGCGACCTTGCCCAATTTCGCGCCAGGCCGGGTGGATGACACGCATTTCGCCCGGTGGTGGGCACGGTTCGAACGGCTGTCGGCCGGCCCGACGGCCGCGGCAGCCCTTGCCCGCATGAATGCAGACATCGACGTGCGCGGCATTCTGTCCGCGATCAACGCGCCGACGCTGCTGATCCATCGCCGCAATGACGCGCGCGTCGATCCGGAGGCCAGCCGCTTCCTTGCCAGGAAGATTCGCGGCGCCCGGCTTGCTGAGATACCCGGCCGCGACCATCCGATCTGGACCGGGGACGTCGACCGGGTGGCCGACCTGATCGAGGAGTGCCTGACCGGCCAGCCGGCGGTGGCCGACACCGAGCGGGTGCTTGCCGCGCTGCTGGTGACGCGCACATTCGACACCGCCAAGCTCGGCGACCGCATGTGGAGCGAGCGCAGCCAGCGCTTCCAGGAAGCATGGCGGCTGCTGGTGGGCCGCCAAGGCGGGCGGATTGCCGGCACGCACGGCGAATTGCTGATCTCTCGTTTCGACGGGCCGGCGCGCGCCATACGCTGCGCGGCGGCGCTGCGCGATGCGGCGCAGCAGATTGGCGTGGCAAGTGGGCAAGGCGTGCATGTCGGCGAGATCGAAATGCGCGGCCAGCCGGTCGGCCTCACGGCGCGGGTGACCATTCAGCTCGCCACCCATGCCGGACCCGGCGACATCCTCGCTTCGCGGTTGGTCGCCGAACTGGCGATAGGCTCCGGCCTGCGTTTCATCGACGCCGGACGTGTCAGTCTCGACGAGCTGAGCGAGCCGCTGCCGGTGGTCCAGGCCACGTCTGAACAACATCTGGAACCGGCCTGCCGCCCCAGGCCCAGGGCCCTGCAGCCAGCTACACTGACGGCGCGGGAAAGCGAGGTGGTGAACCTGATTGCCGACGGCATGAGCAATGCGGCGATCGCCGCCGAGCTGAGGCTCAGCGAGCATACGGTCAAGCGGCACGTCGCCAACATATTGCTCAAGCTGGACCTGCCGTCGCGCGCTGCTGCGGCGGCCTTCTCGGCAAGGCACACTGGCCCGGACGGGCCATGAGTGCCATGGCGCTTTCGGGCGAAGCGAAAGGGGTGTCTCTAGGACTATGAATTCGTCCCATGCAGGCCAAGCGTCAGGTGGGCTCGTCAAGAAGCAGACCGACGACCTGTTCGCAGCCGCCATGGCCAGTTCGCAGTGAGAAGTCCCTGCCCGGCAGTAATCGTCGGGCAGCGCTTCGGACATCTACCACCCAAGACGATGGGCACATGGAGGATGAAATGCTGACCAAGACAGTGGACGGCGCGGCGATCAAGAAAGCGATCGAGAGCCGTGACGGCAAGATGCTGGCGAGCTTCTACAATGACGATGCGCTGGTGCGGGTGATCGACCGCAACAACCCGCCGAGCAAGCCGCGCGAAATCCGCGGCCGCGCGGCGATCAGCACCTTCTGGGACGACATCTGCAGCCGGGCGATGACCCACAAGGTCGACGCCACGATCGCCGAGGGCGACAATCTCGCCTTCACCCAGGCCTGCGCCTATCCCGACGGCACCAAGGTGTTCTGCGCCGCGATGCTCGAATTGAAGAACGGCCGCATCGCGCGGCAGACGGTCGTGCAGGCCTGGGACGAGTAGCTCAAGAACGGATTCATCTGCAAGACAGGGAGGAGAACCAAGATGTTCAGCGCCAGATGGCAGATCGATGCCAAGTTCGGTCACAAGCAGACCGCGCTCGAGCTGATGCGGAAATGGGAGCGCGAGATCGGCTCGCAGGTTGGGCTCGCCGACCTGAAATTCCAGCTCATGACCGGTTCAGTCGGCGCACGCGAAGCGACGATCGAGACCCACCACCAGGTCGAGAGCCTGGCCCAGTTGGAGGAGTTCTTCGCCAAGATCGCCAAGATCGAGGCGCACGCCAAATGGGGCAAGGAGCTGGAGCCCTATGTGGTGTCGGGCACCAGCCTGTGGAACATCTACCGCATCGTCGAGTAGCGGCCTGCGTGGCCGACCTCGCCCGTTGTGGGAGAGGTAGAGGGCTTACCCGTGCGCCACCATCACATGGCGGACGGCGGTGTAGTCCTCCAGCGCGTAGAGCGACATGTCCTTGCCGTAACCGGACTGCTTCAGGCCGCCATGCGGCATCTCGTTAGTGAGCATGAAGTGGGTGTTGATCCAGGTGCAGCCATATTGCAGCCGGGCCGCGGTCGTCATGGCGCGCGAGACGTCCCTGGTCCACACCGACGATGCGAGGCCGTAGTCGCTGTCATTCGCCCAGTTCACCGCCTCGTCGACCTCGGAGAACCGGGTGACCGAGACGACCGGGCCGAACACCTCGCGGCGCACGATCTCGTCTTCCTGCAACGCTCCGGCGACGACCGTCGGCTGGTAGTAGAAGCCGGAGCCCTCGCCCGGCTTGCCGCCGGTGGTGATCTCGATGTGCTTCAATTCCGAAGCGCGCTCGACGAAGCTTGACACGCGGTCGCGCTGGCGGCGCGAGATCAGCGGCCCGATCTCGTTCTCGGTGTCGTCGGGCAGATTGTATTTGATGGTCGACGCCGCCGAGGAGAGATCGGCGACCAGCTTGTCGTAGATCTTCCTGCCGGCATAGATGCGGCAGGCGGCGGTGCAGTCCTGGCCGGCATTGTAGTAGCCGAAGGCGCGCAGACCGTTCACCACCGCGCCGAGATCGGCGTCGTCGAAGACGACGACCGGCGCCTTGCCGCCGAGCTCAAGATGGGTTCGCTTGACCGACTTGGCGGCCGCCTGCAGCACTTTCTTGCCGGTGGCGACGTCGCCGGTGATCGAGATCATGTTGACCTTGGGATGATTGATCAGCGTGTTGCCGACGCTGTCGCCGCGGCCGAGGACGACATTGACGACGCCCTCGGGCAGGATTTCCGACAGGATCCTCGCCAGCTTCAGCGCCGTCAGCGGCGTCTGCTCCGATGGCTTGAAGACGACGGTGTTGCCGCCGCCGATCGCCGGCGCCAGCTTCCAGGCCATCATCATCAGCGGATAGTTCCAGGGCGCGATGGAGGCGACGATGCCGATCGGATCGCGCCGCACCATCGAAGTGTGGCCGGGCAGATACTCGCCCGCGACCTGGCCTGGCATCGAGCGCACCGCGCCGGCGAAGAAGCGGTAGCAATCGACGATCGCCGGGATCTCGTCATTGAGCACGGCGTTGATCGGCTTGCCGCAATTCAGCGCCTCGAGCGCGGCGAACTCCTTCGCTTCGGCCTCGATGCGGTCGGCGATTTTCAACAGATAGCCGGAGCGCTGCGCCGGCGTGGTGCGCGACCAACTGACGAACGCTCGTTCGGCGGCACTGACAGCCGCCTCGATCTGCGCCGGACTTGCTTCCGGCAGGTTGAGGATGGTCGCGCCGGTCTTCGGATTGAGGATCGGCTCCTCGATTTCGGTGCCCTTGTCGAATTTCGAGCCGATCAGCATCTGGGTGTCCATGGGGGTTTCTCCCTTCGCAGTAGCGAGTAGCGAGTTGCGTGCAGCGAGTTGCGAATGGCGGGCAGGGTTCGCGATCGATTTTCCCTATTCGCTATTGGCTAATCCCTATTCGCTGTTTTCATTTGCCCGAGCCGGCGATCTGGTCGCCGTCGCGGGTCAGGTAATAGGCAAAGAGGATCGGCAGCAGCGTCACCAGCACGACGACCATGGCGACGACATTGGTGACCGGACGCTGCCGCGGTCTGATCAGTTCCTCCAGCATCCAGATCGGCACGGTCTGCTGCTGGCCGGCGGTGAAGGTGGTGACGATGACCTCGTCGAAGGACAGCGCGAAGGCCAACATGCCGCCGGCAAGCAGCGCGGTTGCAATGTTGGGCAGCACGACATGCCTAAACGTCTGAAAACCGTCGGCGCCGAGATCCATCGAGGCCTCGATCATCGAGCCTGAGGTGCGGCGAAAACGGGCGACGGCATTGTTGTAGACGACGACCACGCAGAAAGTGGCGTGGCCGAGCACGATCGTCCAGAACGAGAACGGGATGTCGGCGAGCGCAAAAGCCGAGCGCAGCGCGATGCCGGTGATGATGCCGGGCAGCGCGATCGGCAGGATGACGAGCAATGAAATCGCCTCGCGGCCGAAGAAGCGCGTGCGCGAAACCGCAGCGGCGCAGAGCGTGCCAAGAACCAGCGCGATCGCGGTCGAAATGGCAGCGACGCGGATCGACAGCGACAGCGCCTCCCAGACATCCGGCCTGTTCCAGGTGACGGCGAACCATTGCGTGGTCAAACCCGGTGGCGGCCACACAAAACTCTTCTCTTCGGTGGTGAAGGCATAGACGAAGATCAAAAGGATCGGCAGATGCAGGAAGAGCAGGCCGCAGGCGGCGGCGATCTTCAGCCCGAGCGGAGCGGATTGGCCGCGATCAGAGCGCATCGAAAGCTCCCATGCGCTTGGCGCCCCACAGATAGAAGCCCATGATGACGATGGGCACCACGGTGAAGGCGGCGGCTAAAGGAATGTTGCCGGCGGTGCCTTGCTGCGAATAGACGGCCTGGCCGATGAACAGGCGCGAGGTGCCGATGATCTGCGGGATGATGTAGTCGCCCAATGTCAGCGAGAAGGTGAAGATCGAGCCGGCGACGATGCCCGGCAGCGCCAGTGGGAAGAGCACGTTACGAAAGGTCTGGCCGGGCGAGGCGCCGAGATCGGACGAGGCCTCGACGAGGTTGCCGGGGACGCGTTCCAGCGCCGCCTGCACAGGCAGGATCATGAACGGCAGCCAGACATAGACGAAGACGATGAAGGTGCCGGTGAAGGAGACCGACAGCGAGTTGCCGCCAACGATCGGCAACGACAGCCAGGCCTCGAGCAGCCATAGCAGGCCGAGCTTGCCTAACAGCCAAGTGAGAATGCCTTCCTTGGCGAGGATCAGTTTCCAGGCGTAGATCTTGACCAGATAGCTCGACCAGAGCGGCAGCATGACGCCGAGATAGAACAGCGCCTTCCAGCGGCCGCGCGCATAGCGCGCCGCGTAATAGGCGATGGGGAACGCGATGACCGCGGAGGCGAGCGTCACGAGCGCCGCCATCGTCACCGTGCGCAGGATGATGTCGAGATTGGCGGCCTGGAACAGGTCGCCATAGGTCTTCAGCGTGAACTCGCGGTTGATCAGGCCGGAGAACTCGTCGATCGAGAAAAAGCTCTGCAAAAGCAGCGCGAAAAGCGAGCCTATATAGACGATGCCCAGCCACAGAAGCGGCGGCAGCAGCATGAGCAGCAAGAGAAGTATCGGCCGGCGCCAGAAGAGGTCGGAGAGCGCCCCGCGCATGCCGCCGTTGCCGGGCAGGATGGCGGGCACGGGCTTGGATTGAACAGCGGCGATTGTCATCGCGCCGCACCGACGATCAGATCGACGGCGGCAAGGCCGAGATCCTTCACACCTCCCTCTGGCCTGCCGGCCATCTCCCCCGCGAGGAGGGAGATCAGCAGCTCGTCTGCCCCGCCAGTTCTGCAACGCCGAAGATTGGCGAAGCGAGCGGCGAGAGCCAATCTCCCCCCTTGCGCGGGAGATGTCCGGCAGGACAGAGGAGGGTGCTTTGCACAATCCTCAATCATGCCGGCTCGTCCATCAGATGCAGGTGCTCGCGATTGAAGGTGAGCATCACCGCCTCGCCTTCGGCAGGGAGCGCGGTCCCCGCCGGCACCATGGCATGCAGCCTCAGCCCATCGGCATCGAGCGCCAGCCTTGTGGTGGCGCCGAGATAGTTGGTCCCGACCAGACGCGCGGCAACACCATCGCCGCTCGTGGCGCCCGATACGCGGATGGATTCAGGCCTGAGGCTGCCCCAGCGATGCTGGCCGGAATAGCGCTGCACGAAATCCGGCGGCAGCACGTTGGACGAGCCGACGAAATCGGCGACGAAGCGCGTCCTCGGCCGCTGGTAAATGTCCTCCGGCGTGCCGACCTGCATGATTCTGCCGTCGTTGAAGACGGCAACACGGTCGGCCATGGAAAGCGCTTCGCCCTGGTCGTGAGTGACGAAGACGAAGGTGATGCCGAGCACCTTCTGCAGCGACTTCAGTTCCTCCTGCATGTTCTCGCGCAGCTTGAGGTCGAGCGCGCCGAGCGGCTCGTCGAGCAGCAGCACTTTGGGCTGGTTGACGAGCGCCCGGGCAAGCGCGACGCGCTGGCGTTGACCGCCGGAGAGTTGGCCGGGGCGCCGGGCCCCATAGCCCGGCAGGCGCACCAGCGAGAGCGCCTCTTCCGCCGCCTTCAGCCGTTCGACCCTGCCGACGCCCTTGACCATCAGCCCGTAAGCGACGTTGTCGAGCACGTTCAGATGCGGGAACAGCGCGTAGTCCTGGAAAACGGTGTTGACGTTGCGGCGATAGGGCGGAACGCCTTCGGCCCGCTCGCCGAAGATGGAGATCGAGCCGGCCGTCGGCTGCTCGAAGCCGGCGATCAGTCTGAGGCAGGTCGTCTTGCCGGAACCGGACGGCCCGAGCATGGCGAAGAACTCGCCCGGCGCGATGTCGAGATCGACCGCATCGACGGCGCGCACGCTGCCGAAATGGCGCGAGACTTGTTTAAAGGAAACGGCGGAGGTCATGATCTGTCCTGAAGGTTCAGGCTCTCAAATTCGGGCGTCTGTGCTGCCCCTCGTCCGCCTGCCGGCACCTTCTCCGCGTGAAAGACGGGGAGACGGGACAAACTCCAGCGCTGGCGACCCCCTCTCCCCGTTCTTCAAGGGGAGAGGGTAAGGGTGAGGGGCAGCGCCAACTTCTAAAGGCTAGGCGAACTCACCGCCCACCGATGACGCCGATATAGTCCGACACCCAGCGGTAATAGGGCACGCACTTGTCATTCTGGCTGGCGCATTTCGAGATCGGCGTCTTCCAGAACTTGATCTTCTCGAAATTGTCGTAACCGTTGGTCTTGCAGCCCTCGTCGCCGAGCAGTTCATTGCCCTTGCAGGCGGCGGGCACGACCGGCAGCGAGCCGAACCAGGACGACACATCGCCCTGGACCTTGGGCGAGAGCGAGTGCTCGAGCCACATATAGGCGCAGTTCGGATGGGCGGCGTCGGCTTCCATCATGGTGGTGTCGGCCCAGCCGGTCACGCCCTCCTCCGGCACGGTCGAGGCGACCGGCTTCTTGGCGGCGATCAGCGTGTTCACCTGATACGGCCACGAGCCGGAGGCGACGACGCCTTCGTTCTGGAAATCGTCGACCTGGATCGCGGCGTCATGCCAGTAGCGGCCGACCAGGGTGCGCTGGGTGCGCAGCAGATCGAGCGCCGCCTTGTACTGGTCTTCGCTGAGCTCGTACGGATCCTTGATGCCCAGTTCCGGCTTGTGGAACATCAGGTAGTTGGCGGCATCGGCAATATGGATCGGGCCGTCATAGGCCTGGACACGACCCTTGTTCGACTTGCCGTCGGGCAGCTTCATCTCCTCGAAAACGACGTTCCAGCTCTTGGGCGCTTCCTTGAAGACGGTGGTGTTGTACATCAAGATGTTCGGGCCCCACTGGTAGGGGACGCCGTAATGCACCTTGTCGACGGTGAACCAGGGCGCGTCCTTGAGACGGTCGTCGATCGTCTTCCAGCTCTTGATGAGGTCGGTGTTGATCGGCTGCACGCGCTTGCCGGCGACGAGGCGCAGCGAAGCATCACCAGAAGCCGTCACCAGGTCGAAGCCGCCCTCGTTCATCAGCGAGACCATCTCATCCGACGTATTGGCGGTCTTGACGTTGACCTTGCAGCCGGTCTCCTTCTCGAAGGCAGACACCCAGTCGTAGTTCTTGTCGGTCTCGCCACGCTCGATATAGCCCGGCCAGGCGACGATATTCAGCTCGCCCTCGCCCTTGCCGACTTCCCTGACCTGGGCGATCGCCTGACCCGAGAAGGTCAGCGCAACCGTCAACGCCGTGCATGACTTCAGGAATGCATTCATCATCGATCTCCCATTTTGGCGCATGGCCCCGAAACCGATCCGGTTTTCAACAAGGATCACACGCAAACCTGAACGCCAGAGCTCCCATCACCCCGGCAGCCGCGCTCCCGAGCGGCTTTGTTCCCTGAGCGAAAAGTGCGGTGAAAATTCCGGTTTCGCAAATCCATTTATCAGAAAGCCGATATCGGATTTTCCGATACTCTTTCCGACGCCATTCCGGACGGAAGGTTGCGGCGAAGTGGCCGAGCCCAACCGTTCACACTTTGCTGGAATCGCTCTGATCAGAGCCGCTGCCGGACCATGCGCTGCGACTGGGCAAGTCCGATAAAGTCGCGGGCAGCCTGCGGCAGGCTGGAACCGCGGCGCCAAACCATGCCGACCTGGACGACCGGAAGCGAGCCGGAGATATCGCGGGATTCGATGCGGTCGCCTTCCAGCGACCAGGGACGATAGACGAGATCTGGCAGCAGCGCCACGCCGGCGCCGGTGGCGACGAGGCTGCGCACGGCCTCGACGGAGCGGGTGCGGAAGGCGACATGCGGTCTCGCACCCAGCGCCGACAGCAGCTTGCCGGTGTTCTCCTCGATCTCGTCGACGGTCAGCATGATCAGCGGTTCGGAAGCGATGTCGCCGATCGAGATAATGTCGGCGCTGGCGAGCTTGTGGCTGAGCGGCAGCCAGAGCCGATAGGCCGAGACTTCGAGGATTTCCGACTGCAGCGCGGTGCGATCGCGCAAATTCGACGTGACCATGACGGCGATATCGAGCTTGCCGCCGACCAGCAGATGCTCGAGATAGTCGCCATTGTCCTCGATCGCCGAGACTTCGACGCTCGGATAGGCGCGGCGGTAGCGAGCCAGCAGATCGGAGAGCACGTATCCGGCTACAAGCGAGGTGACGCCGAGCTGCAGCCGCCCGCCGGCCGTCAACTGATCGCCGAGGAAAGCGCGGCGCGCATCGGAAACGTCGGCCAGGATTTTCGTCGCGTGGCGCAGGAACTGGTGGCCCTTATGGGTGATGTTGAGGCCGCGCGGGTGGCGGTCGAACAGCTCGACGCCGAGATCGCTCTCCAGCTCCTTGATCGCCTCGGTGACCGAGGATTGCGAGATGGAGAGGTTCTGCGCGGCGCCCGAGACCGTGCCTTGCTCGGCGACGGCGACGAAGAACTGGAGCTGGCGGATGGTGAAGGCCATGCCCGACTAAACACCGGCGCGGCCGGGAAGGAAAGCCGTTGGCGGCTCCGGCGCTAGGCCGTCGCAATGCTGAGACGCGCGCCGGCCTGGCTGAGCGCGGCGGCGATGTCGCGCGGCGGCGGCTGGTCGGTGGCAAGCTCGGAGAAACCGTCGAAGCCGCAGACCTGAACCAGGCCCTGCCGGCCGAACTTGGTATGGTCGGTGACGACCAGCGTGCGTTGCCCGCGCGACAACACCATGCGGGCGAATTCCGCCTCCTCCAGCTCGTAGTCGGTCAGGCCGGCGACGGCGTCGACCGCGCCGATGGAGATCACCGCGTGGCTGACCGAGAAGCGGCTTACGAATTCGATCGCCGCGACTCCGAGGGCCGCGCCTGAATCGCTGCGTAGCTCGCCGCCGGCCATGTAGACCTTGTTGCCGTTCACCGTCGCCAGCGTACGGGCGATGTCGGACGAATTGGTGACCACCGTCAGGCGGCGATGGCCGAGCAGTTCGCGCGCCAGGAAGGACGTGGTGGTGCCGGTGTCGAGCATGATCGACTCGCCGTCGCGGATGGTGGCCGCGACCATGCGGGCAATCAGACGCTTTGCTTCGGCATTCTCGCGCATGCGGCGCTCGAACGGCGCCTCGCCTGTCATAGAGCGCAGGCTGACGGCGCCATGCATCTTGAGCAATGCTCCGTCATCCGTCAGCGGTTTCACGTCGCGCCTGACCGTCTCCAGCGACACGCCCAGGCGCTCGGCCAGGCTGGCGATGGTGATCGTGCCCTCCTCACCGAGGAGCCGCAGGATCTCGCCGTGCCGTTTCGAGTGGATCATGTGGATGTCCGGGATTTTGACCGATTCTACGGCATTCCTAACGCTTTTAAAGGAATTGCTCATATTTTCGGGCAAAACACCCAAAAAAGGTCACAGCTTTTTATTGACAGCAACATCACGCTGGCGTGAGATTGTTGTCGTGACAGGCTCGGAACTGCCACAGGAGGGTGATGGCAGAGCCGCAATCGACTGACCAGATTTTCTGGAACGTGCCTGACGCGAGCTTTTTTCGAATCCGCGGGGGCGGATGCCGGGATCTTAAGCCTGGCCAAGGGGCTCGTCGGTGTGGTGAGGGATATCAGTCCCGGCATCCCGCACCGACGAGGCCTTTCTTTTTTCTCTCATCGCTTTGTGAGAGACCGGCGCTTTGTCGTAAGCCGGCCGAAGCAGGACCGAACCCGTGAGCGCCGCCGTAACCACCGAAGACCGCATCCGCGCTCTGCCCTGCTGGAGCGGCGGCATCGAGATCGAGCCGCTGCCGGGCGGCCTCAGCAACGCCAACTATGTCGTTACCGACGCCGCCGGCCGGCACGTGGTGCGCTTCGGCCAGGACTTCCCGTTCCACCATGTCTTTCGCGAGCGCGAGGTGATGACGGCGCGCGCGGCGCATGCGGCCGGCTTCGCGCCGGCCGTGCACTACGCCGAGCCCGGAATTCTGGTGACCCAGTTTCTCGGCGCCAGGACCTTCCTTGCCGAGGATGTGCGCGCCGATCTCGGCCGCGTGGCGGCGCTGCTGCGGCGCTTTCACCGCGAGATGCCGAACCACGTCTCCGGCGCCGGTTTCATGTTCTGGGTCTTTCATGTCATCCGCGACTATGCGCGCACGCTCGAGGAAGGTGGCAGCCGCAAGAAGGACGAGCTGCCGCGCTATCTCGCTTTAGCCGACGAGCTCGAACGGGCGCAGAAGCTTTTGCCGATCGTCTTCGGCCACAATGATCTTTTGCCGGCCAACATCCTCGACGACGGCAAGCGGCTGTGGCTGATCGATTTCGAATATGCCGGCTTCAACACGGCCATGTTCGACCTGGCCGGGGCCGCCTCGAATGCGGGCATGAGCGACGAGGAATCCTTCGCCTTCCTGACCGCCTATTTCATGAAGGAGCCGGACAGCGAGATCCGCCGCTCGCACGCGGCCATGCAATGCGCCTCGCTGCTGCGCGAGGCAATGTGGAGCATGGTCTCCGAGATTTATCTCGACGCGCCCGGCATCGATTACGTCGCCTATACCGAAGAGAACCTGGTGCGGCTCGACGCTGCACTGGAAAACTACCGGACGAGATACGGGACAAGATCATGACTTTGCCCAGCCATGCCGGGATCGTGGTCATCGGCGGCGGCATCATCGGCTGCTCGACCGCCTATCATTTGGCGCGCGACCACAAGGCCGACGTGGTGCTGCTGGAGCAAGGCAAGCTGACCTCGGGCTCGACCTGGCACGCGGCCGGACTGGTCGGGCAGCTGCGCTCGTCGGCCTCGATAACCCGCGTGCTCAAATATTCCGTCGAGCTCTATAAGGGGCTCGAGGCCGAAACGGGACTGGCGACCGGCTGGAAAATGACCGGGTGCCTCAGGCTCGCCACCAACGCCGATCGCTGGACCGAGTTCAAGCGATTGGCGACGACGGCAAAAAGCTTCGGCATGGACATGCAGCTGCTGTCGCCCGCCGAGGTGAAGCGCATGTGGCCGCTGATGGAAACCGGCGACCTCGTCGGCGCCTCCTGGCTGCCGACCGACGGTCAGGCCAGCCCCTCCGATATCACGCAATCGCTCGCCAAGGGCGCGCGCATGCATGGCGCAAAACTGTTCGAGGACGCGCGCGTCACCGGATTCGAGATGGCGGGCGGACGCATCACCGCGGTGAAGACCGAAAAGGGCGACATTGCCTGCGACAGAGTGGTGAACTGCGCTGGGCAATGGGCAAGGCAGGTCGGCGCGATGGCCGGCATCAACGTGCCGCTGCAGCCGGTCAAGCACCAGTACATCATCACCGAGAAGATCGAAGGGCTGGCCAACGACGCGCCGACAATCCGCGACCCCGACCGCCGCACCTATTTCAAGGAAGAGGTCGGCGGGCTGGTGATGGGCGGCTATGAGCCGAACCCGCAGGCCTGGACGACTGAGCTCCCCGGGGGCGACGTGCCCAACGACTGGGAGTTCCGCCTGTTCGATGATGATTACGACCACTTCGAGCAGCATATGGCGCAGGCGATCGAGCGGGTGCCGGCGCTGGCCAATGTCGGCGTGAAGCAAATGATCAACGGGCCGGAGAGCTTTACCCCGGACGGCAATTTCATCCTTGGTGTCGCGCCCGAATGCGCCAACATGTTCGTCGGCGCCGGCTTCAACGCCTTCGGCATCGCGTCCGGCGGCGGCGCCGGCTGGGTGCTGGCGCAATGGGTGGTCGACGGCGAGGCGCCGCTCGACCTCTGGGTGGTCGACATCAGGCGTTTTTCCAACCTGCACCGCGACCGGCAATGGGTCTGCGACCGCACGCTCGAGGCCTATGGCAAGCACTACACCATTGGCTTCCCGCATGAGGAATATCTCTCGGGCCGGCCGCGCATCGTCTCGCCGCTCTATGAGCGGCTGAGAGAGCACCGCGCCGTGTTCGGCTCGAAGCTCGGCTGGGAGCGGCCGAACTGGTTCGCGCCCGACGGCGTAGAGCCGGAAGACGTCTATTCAATGGGCCGGCAGAACTGGTTCGAGGCGGTCGGCGAGGAACATCGGCATGTGCGCGAGAAAGTCGGCATCTTCGACCAATCCTCCTTTGCCAAATATGAGATGACCGGGGCCGATGCGCTGAGGGCGCTCGACTGGATCTGCGCCAACGACATCAACAAGCCGGTCGGCCGGCTGACCTATACGCAGCTTCTCAACACGCGCGGCGGCATCGAAGCAGACCTCACGGTGGCACGGCTCGGCGAGGACAGGTTCTACATCGTCACCGGCACCGGTTTCCGCACGCATGATTTTTCGTGGATCGGCGACCATCTCGGCCAGGGACTCGACGCGGCGCTCAAAGACGTGACCGAGGATTTCGGCACGCTGTCGCTGATGGGGCCACGTGCCCGCGACGTGCTGTCGGCGGTAACGGGTGCGGATGTCTCCAACGCCGCCTTCCCCTTCGGCCACGCGCGCGAGATCGACATCGCCGGCCACACCGTGCGGGCGCTGCGGGTGACCTATGTCGGCGAGCTCGGCTGGGAGTTGCATGTGCCGATCGCCGCGACGGGCGAGATTTTTGATGCCCTGATGGCAGCCGGGAAACAGCATGGCATCCGCCCGGTCGGCTACAGGGCGCTGGAATCGCTGCGGCTGGAAAAGGGCTATCACGCCTGGGGGGCGGACATCACGCCGAACGACACGCCGCAGGAAGCGGGCCTGGGCTGGGCGGTGAAGCTCAGGAAGAACAACGACTTCATCGGGCGGCGGGCGCTGGAGAAGGCGGCCGGCCAGCCGCTGGCAAAACGTTTTGCCGGCTGCACGGTCGACGATCCGGACGTCGTCCTGGCCGGACGCGAGACGATCCTGCGCAACGGCCAACCGGTCGGCTATCTCACCAGCGGCGGCTATGGCTATACGGTGGAGAAGAACATCGGCTATGGCTATGTGCGCAACGCCGATGGCGTCAGCGACGACTTCCTCGCCTCCGGCGCCTATGAACTGGTGGTGGCGATGGAGCGCACGCCGGCAAAGATCCATCTCGAGCCGATGTACGATCCGGCCGGAGAGAAGATAAAGGCTTAAGCGAGGAAAGCGGTCAGCCGACGCGCAGCACGAGGCCTCTGCTTGGCACCGCATCGCCCTCGCCGGGCATCGACGCGTAAGGCCGTGTCTCTTCAAGCCGGGTTATGACGTCCTCCGCTTCGAGCACGGCGATCCGCTCGGCAAAGCCGGCCTGCCAGAGCGTGTTCTTGATCGTCAGCACGATGATGCCGCCTGGACGGCAGATGCGGATCAGTTCGTCCAGCCCCTCGATGCCGACATGGCCGGAGGTGAAGACGCCCGCCGAAACGATGCCGGCATAGGCGCCGTCCGCGAAAGGCAGGGCGCCGCCCAGCGCCAGACGATGCAGCGCCGTGTAGACGCCCTTGGCGCCGGCCTTGTCCAGCATGCCTTGCGAGATGTCGAGCGCCTCGACACGAGGATAGCCGGTGATTGCGAGCCATTCGCCGATCAGCCCGGTGCCGGCGCCTGCGTCGAGCACAGGTTCCGCGCCGCGCGGCAGATGGCGGGCCAGCAGGGCCAGGCAGATGGTCGGATGGCGATAGCCGGCCGCCGACATATCGGCGTCGTAAGTTTCGGCCCAGCTATCGTAGATTGCGGCCACCTCGTCCGGCCGTGTTGCGGCATAGGCCGCGCTTAGCGCGCTGTTGTGCTTGCCGTCCGCCATTGCCGCTCCCGCCGCCGATTCGTGTCGGCCATGGTAGCCAAGCGGCAAAAACTGTGGAACCGTTCCGCCATAAACATGGCGTGATGGTTAAGGGGGTGACGATGGAAGAGGCGCGCGCGGCGCTGGCCGCCATTCCGGCGCTTGCCAGATATAAGGGTCCGCTGGAGCGGCTGGGTGGCCTTACCAACCGTGTCTACAAGGCCGGCGAGGTCTGCCTGCGCATTCCCGGCAAGGGCACGGAGGAATATATCAACCGCGCCAACGAGGCAGTGGCGGCGCGCGAGGCGGCCAAGGCCGGCGTCAGCCCGGAGGTGCTTTTTGCCGATCCCGCATCCGGCTTGATGGCAACGCGCTTCGTCGCCGACGCCGAGACCATGTCGCCGGAAAAGTTCAAGGCCAGACAGGGCAGTCCGGCGCGTGCTGGCGCAGCCTTCCGCAAGCTGCATGCGTCCGGCGCGGTCTTCCCCTTCCGCTTCGAGCTGTTTGCGATGATCGACGACTATCTGAAAGTGCTGTCGACCAAGGATGTGGCCCTGCCGCCCGGCTATCACGACGTGGTGCGCGAGGCGGGCAGCGTGCGCGAAGCATTGGTCACGCACCCGATCCAGCTTGCTGCCTGCCACTGCGATCCGCTCTGCGAAAACTTTCTCGATACCGGGGAGCGGATGTGGATCGTCGACTGGGAGTACTCCGGCATGAACGATCCGTTGTGGGATCTCGGCGACCTCTCGGTCGAAGGCAAGTTCGACGCCGGCCAGGACGAAGAGCTGATGCGCGCCTATTTCGGCGGCGAAGCAAGGCCGGCCGAGCGCGGCCGCGTCGTCATTTACAAGGCCATGTGCGACCTGCTCTGGACGCTGTGGGGGCTGATCCAGCTCGCCAACAACAACCCGGTCGACGATTTCCGCGCCTATGCGGACGGACGCTTCGCCCGCTGCAAGGCGCTGATGGAGACGCCCGAGTTTTCACGCCACCTCGCTGCTGTGCGAGAGGGGTGAGCGCAGGCCTGGATCCTAGTTGACGCCTTTCGGCACGTTCTCGGGCGGCACGACGGTTTCCACCACCTTCTGGCGATGGAAGATGAAGATGCCGGCGAGCACAACGATGGCCGAGCCGGCGAGTATCCGCGGGCTCGGCACATCGCCGAAGAAGACCAGGCCGAAGACAATGGCCCACAGGAGCAGGCTGTAATGCAGCGGCGCCAGCGTTGACGCCGGCGCCAGCTTCAGCGCGCGGGTGATCATCAGATGGGCGGCGCAGGAGACGATGCCGAGCAAAAGCATGGCGCCGAAATCGAGCGCCGACGGCATACGCCAGGCGCCGATGGTCAGAACGCCGCCGACAATCAACGTGCCGATGGTCTGCCAGGTGACCAGCGTCGTGTCACTCGTTCCGCGCAAACGCCGGCCGAGAATGATGGCGAAGCCGAAGGCAATACTGCCGATCAGCGCATAGGCCGATGACAGCGAAAACGCGGCCGACGATGGCTTCAGGATGATCAGCACACCGCAGAAGCCGACCAGGATCGCCAGCCAGCGCCGCCAGCCGACCTTCTCGCCGAGCAGGAGATGCGAGAGCGCGGCGACATAGATCGGTCCGGCCATGTAGAAGCTCATCACGTCGGCGAGCGGCAGATAGACGACCGCGGCATAGAACAGCCCGGTATCGAGCGTGGTCGCCGCGACGCGCAGGACCTGCAGCACCGGCCTTTCCACCTGAAAAAGCTTGCCTGCGCCCTGGTTGGCGATCATCGGCCCAAGCACCAAGAAGGCGCCGATGGAGCGAACCAACACCACCTGACCGACCGAGAAGGAAGCGACCAGCCATTTGCCCATCGCGTCGTTCAGCGCGAACATGAAGTCGCCGGCCAGCATCAAGAGAATGCCGGCGAGCAGGACATTCTTGATCGTGAGATTGCGGGCGAGGAACTGGGCCATGCCCGGCTCCCTACTCGCAATCTGTCGCTTTGAGGAGGGAAATTCGGACGATCCGTAAGACCAGCGGCGGAAATCGGCTGGCGCTACGCGGATTTGTGCCTGCGGTTGACGTTCTCCGGCCGACCGGCGATCGACAGCCGCGTCTCCTGCCTGGTCCGTTCGGCCACCACCTTGCCCCTGGCGATGACACAGAGGCGCTCAGGGCGCAGGCGGACGGCCTCGATCGGATTGCCGGCGTCGAGCACGACAAGGCTCGCCCGCTTGCCGACGGTCAGACCCAGATGATCAAGCCCCATGATGGCGGCGTTGACGTTGGTGACCATGTCGAAGCAGCGCGCCATGTCGGCCGGGCTCGACATCTGCGCGACATGCAGGCCCATGAAGGCCACGTCGAGCATGTCCGCCGTGCCCAGCGAATACCACGGGTCGAGCACGCAGTCCTGGCCCCAGCCGACGCGGATGCCGAGCGCCAGCATCTCCTTCACCCGGGTGAGGCCACGCCGCTTGGGGAAAGTATCGTGGCGCCCCTGCAGCATGATGTTGATCAGCGGATTGGGGATCGCCGAGACGCCGGCCTCGGCGATCAGCGGCAACAGCTTCGAGACGTAGTAATTGTCCATGGAATGCATCGAGGTGAGGTGCGAGCCCGCCACCCTGCCCTGCAAGCCGAGGCGCTGCGTTTCATAGGCAAGCTGCTCGATGTGGCGCGAAAGCGGGTCGTCTGTCTCGTCGCAATGCATGTCGACCATCAGGCCGTGCTTCGCCGCGATCTCGCAGAGCTCCGTCACCGAGCGCGTGCCATCGGCCATGCTGCGCTCGAAATGCGGGATGCCGCCGACGATGTCGACGCCCATATCCAGCGCCCGGATTGTGTTTTCGCGGGCCGTCGGCGAGCGATAAAACCCGTCCTGCGGAAAGGCGACAAGCTGCAGGTCGAGATAGGGCGCGACCGTTTTCTTCACGTCCAGCAGAGCTTCCACGGCAAGCAGCCGGTCGTCGCAGATATCGACATGGGTGCGGATGGCAAGCAGGCCCATCGACACCGCCCAGTCGCAATAGGCGAGCGCGCGGTCGCGCACCGCCTCATGCGTCAGGAGCGGCTTCAACTCGCCCCAGAGCGCAATGCCTTCGAGCAGCGTGCCCGAAGCGTTGATGCGCGGAATGCCATAGGAGAGCGTGGCGTCCATATGGAAATGCGGATCGACGAAGGGCGGCGAGACGAGATTGCCGCGCGCATCGACCTCGCTCCGAGCTGCGCCTTGCAACTGAGGCTCGATCGCGGCGATGGTTTCGCCAGCGATGCCGATATCGGCGATCCTGCCGTCCGGCAGCGTGCCGCCGCGCACGATGAGGTCGAAATCCATGTCGTCATCCCTTTGGTAGAATCAGCGTTATCGTGATCGGACAGGCGGGCCGCCGCAGCCGTTTCTTCCCTGCCGGCGTTTCCTCCGGCGCCAACTCGCTCTATAAGCCGCCTCTCGCCCCCGTGGCGAATCCGAAATTTGCTAAGCCAGACACAGGATCGGCCGTTTGTTTCGCTTCTTCCGCTCGACGGAGAACCAGCGCCTTGTCGCAAGGCTGGTACGAGAATCTTTCCGGGAGCATAAATTCGGCTATGGCGCGGCCATTGTGTCGATGCTGGTGGTGGCCGCCATGACGGGGGCAAGCGCATGGATCCTGAAGGAGATCACCAACGAATTCGTGGTCTACAAGAGAGCGGATCGCGTCAACCTGATCGCGGCCGCGGTCGCCGCTATCTTCGTCCTCAAGGGCCTGGCGACGTTCGTTCAGGCCTATTTCATGAGCCGTGTCGGCAATGCCATCATCGCCGATAGGCAGCGCAAGATCTATGACCGGATCCTGGCGCAAGGCATCGAATTCTACCATTCGACCTCGTCGTCCGACCTGATCACCCGCATGACCAACAACGCCCAAGCCGCGCGCAGCGTGCTCGACCTCGTCGTCACGTCCTATGTGCGCGATCTGGTCACGTTGATCGTGCTCGTAGCGGTGATGGTCTGGGAGCAGCCGGCGCTGTCGCTGATCTGCTTCGTCGTCGGACCGGTGGCGATCTACGGCGTCAACAGCATTCTCAAGCGCGTGCGTCAGATCGCCAAGATGGAATTCCGCTCGCTCGGCCAGATCGTGCATGTGATGCAGGAAACGGCAATCGGCGTGCGCGTCGTCAAATCCTTCAATCTTGAAGGCGCGATGCGCAAGCGCATGTACAAGGCAGTGTCGGACGTCCAGAACCGCGCCAACAACATCGCGACGCTCGAGGCGGCCACCAGCCCGGTGATGGAAACGCTTGCCGGTCTGGCGATTGCCGGCGCAGTCTTCATCAGCGGCTTCCTGGTGCTGCAGGGCGGCCAGATGCCGGGCAACATCATGGCCTTTATCGGGGCGCTGCTGCTCGCTTATGAGCCGGCCAAGCGGCTGGCGCGCGTCCGCATCTCGCTGGAGACCGGCATTGTCGGCGTGCGCATGATGTTCCAGCTTGCCGACCGGCCGCTGACGCTGGCCGAAAAGCCCGGCGCCAAGCCGCTGCAGCCGGGCCCGGGCGAAATCCGCTTCGACAATGTCAGCTTCGCCTATCCCGAGAGCCCGCCGGTTTTCGAACAGCTCAACCTGACCCTGGCGGCCGGCAAGATGACGGCGCTGGTCGGACCTTCCGGCGGCGGCAAGTCAACGATCCTCAACCTGATCATGCGCATGTACGACCCGCAAAGCGGCAAGGTCATGTTCGACGGCCAGGACATCTCCTTCGCCACGCTCGATTCACTCAGGCAGAAGATTGCCTATGTCAGCCAGGACACGTTCCTGTTCGCCGGCACCATCATGCACAACATACGTCTCGGGCGTCAGGACGCGACCGACGAGGAGGTGATCGCCGCGGCCAAGGCCGCCAACGCGCATCACTTCATCAGCGCCATGGTCAAGGGCTACGAGACGGAGGTGGGCGAGAACGGCTCGTTGCTGTCCGGCGGCCAGCGCCAGCGCATCTCGATCGCGCGCGCCATGCTGCGCAATGCCGAGATCCTGCTGCTCGACGAGGCGACCAGCGCGCTGGACGCCGAGTCGGAAGCGCTGTTCCGCGACGCGCTGCAGCAACTCACAGTCGGGCGCACGACCATCGTCATCGCGCATCGGCTGTCAACGGTGCATCAGGCCGACACGATCGTGGTGCTGGAAAACGGCAAGGTGCTGGAAAGCGGCCCGCACAAGTCCCTGCTCAAACAGGGGGGACTCTATCAGAAGCTTTATGAATATCAGCTGATGCCGTGACGGCGCTTACCCTCCCCGTTGTGGGGAGGGTCGCTGCGCAGCAGCGGGGTGGAGGTGCGGCGCCGACCGACCCGGACCTTCGGTCCGACCTCCCCACAGAGGGGCCCACAGGGGGAGGTAGGGGGGCGCTGCCCGACTTATTATTCCGGCACTTTCCTGACAGCACCTTTGTCGGCGCTGGTGGCGAAGGCGGCGTAGGCGCGCAGCGCCGTCGTCACCTTGCGCTTGCGCTTTTCCTCAGGCTTCCAGGCATCCGCGCCCTTGGCCGCCATAGCCTTGCGGCGGGCGTCGAGCTCGGCTTCGCTGACGGCGAGATGGATCTTGCGGTTCGGGATGTCGATCTCGATCGTGTCGCCTTCCTGAACCAGGCCGATCAGCCCGCCCTCGGCGGCTTCCGGCGAGACGTGGCCGATCGACAGACCCGACGTGCCGCCGGAGAAGCGGCCGTCGGTGATCAGCGCGCAGGCCTTGCCGAGGCCCTTCGACTTAAGATAGCTGGTCGGGTAGAGCATCTCCTGCATGCCGGGGCCGCCGCGCGGCCCCTCATAGCGGATGACGACGATGTCGCCCGCCTTGATCTCGTTGCCGAGGATCGCCTTGACGGAAGCGTCCTGGCTTTCGAAGACGCGGGCCGGACCGGTGAATTTCAGGATCGACTCGTCGACGCCGGCCGTCTTCACGATGCAGCCGTCGAGCGCCAGATTGCCCTTCAACACGGCGAGGCCGCCATCCTTCGAGAACGGCGTCTTGGCCGAGCGAATGACGCCCGTCTCGCGGTTCGTGTCGAGATCCTCCCAGCGGCGATCCTGGCTGAAGGCGACCTGCGTCGGCACGCCGCCGGGCGCGGCGCGGAAGAACTCGCGCACATTCTCTGCGGAAGTGCGGGCGATGTCCCAATGGTCGAGCGCTTCGCCCAGCGTTGCGGTGTGGACTGTCGGCAGATCGCGGTTGATCAGCCCGGCCTGGTCGAGCTGGCCGAGGATCGCCATGATGCCGCCGGCGCGGTGAACATCCTCCATGTGCACGTCGGACTTGGCCGGCGCCACCTTGCAAAGCACCGGCACTTGGCGCGACAGCCGGTCGATATCCTCCATGGTGAAGTCGACCTCGCCCTCATGCGCGGCAGCCAGGATGTGCAGCACCGTGTTGGTCGAGCCGCCCATGGCGATGTCGAGGGCCATGGCATTCTCGAAGGCTCCCTTGGAGGCGATGCTGCGCGGCAGCGCACTGTCGTCCTCCTGCTCGTAATAGCGCTGCGCAAGATCGACGATCAGATGGCCTGCCTCGACGAACAGCCGCTTGCGATCGGCATGGGTGGCCAAAGTCGAGCCGTTGCCGGGCAGCGAGAGACCCAACGCTTCGGTCAGGCAGTTCATCGAGTTCGCCGTGAACATGCCCGAGCAGGAGCCGCAGGTCGGGCAGGCCGAGCGCTCGATCACCTTGACGTCCTCATCTGAAATTCGGTCGTCGGCCGCGGCCACCATGGCGTCGACGAGGTCGAGCGCCTGCGCCTTGCCGCCCAGCACCACCTTGCCGGCTTCCATCGGGCCGCCGGAGACGAAAACGGTCGGGATGTTGAGGCGTAGCGAGGCCATCAGCATGCCGGGCGTGATCTTGTCGCAGTTGGAGATGCAGACCATGGCGTCGGCGCAGTGCGCATTGACCATGTATTCGACGGAGTCGGCGATCAGCTCGCGCGACGGCAACGAATAGAGCATGCCGTCGTGACCCATGGCGATGCCGTCGTCGACGGCGATGGTGTTGAACTCCTTGGCGACGCCGCCGGCCTTCTCGATCTCGCGCGCGACGAGCTGGCCGAGATCCTTCAGGTGCACATGGCCCGGGACGAACTGGGTGAAGGAATTGACCACCGCAATGATCGGCTTGCCGAAATCACTGTCCTTCATGCCGGTGGCACGCCACAGGCCACGGGCGCCGGCCATGTTGCGGCCATGGGTGGTGGTGCGGGAACGGTAGGCGGGCATCGGTATTCCTTGCTGGCTGGCCGCGCTAAAACGTGGCGCGGCGGCGCTGTATTTCAGTCGGCAGGGGTTATAGCGGCCAAGGTCCGGGCTTGCCACAATTTTGCGCTGCGCCACGATTCTTCAGGAAATTTGAAAAACGCTGTCGGATCGCGCCGCGCCGAGCCGTCCTTGAGGCAGACGGTACGAAAGCCGCGCCAAATCGCCGGCGCGCCGTTGATGATGAGCCAACCTGAACAAGTCGGAGGAGCAAGACATGCAGAAGATCACCACCTTCCTTTGGTTCGACGGCCAGGCCGAGGAGGCCATGAACCACTACGTCGCCATCTTCAAGAATTCGAAGGTGCTTAGCGTCACGCGCTGGCCCAAGGGCCATCCCCAGGAAGGCCAGGTTCTGGTCGCCTCGTTCGAGCTCGACGGGGTGCAGTTCCAAGCCCTCAACGGGGGGCCGCAATACAAGTTCACCGAGGCGATGTCGCTGTCGATCGACTGCAAAACGCAGGAAGAAGTCGATTATTTCTGGGCCAGACTCACCGAAGGCGGCGGCGAACCGGGACGCTGCAGCTGGCTGAAGGACAAGTTCGGCGTTTCCTGGCAGGTCGTGCCGGAGCAGTTGCCGCGTCTGCTTCAGGACCCCGACAGAGCGAAGGCCGGGCGCGTGATGTCGGCGATGATGCAGATGGGCAAGATCGACATCGCCACGATCGAGGAAGCGGCGAAGGGGTGATTACGCGTGAGTAGTGAACGGTGAATGGTGAGGATGCCCGACTATCACTATTCACTATTCACCACAATCACGCCGCCTTGTCGCGGACTTGATAATCCTTGACCGCGGCGAAGCGGATCGCTTTCCAGCGCTCGGCCTCGTAGTTGAGCGAGAAGGCGTGCTGGGCGAGGAAGACCGGATCGTTGTCGAGGTCGCGGGCGATGTCGCCGCGATGCGCCTCGATAAAGCGCTGGACATCCGCCCTGTCGTCGGCCGAGATCCAGCGGCAGACGGAGAAGCGCGACATCTCGAAATCCACCGGCAGCGTGTATTCGATGTTAAGCCGCTCCTTCAGCACATCGAGCTGCAGCGCGCCGACAACGCCGACGATGGCCGGCGAGCCGTCCTCAGGCGAGAACAGTTGCACGACGCCCTCCTCGGCCATCTGATGCAGCGCTTCCTTCAGCTTCTTGGCCTTCATCGCATCGCCGAGGCGGACACGGCGCAGGATTTCCGGCGCGAAGTTCGGCACGCCGCGGAACAGGATCTCCTCGCCCTCGGTCAGCGTGTCGCCGATGCGCAGCGTGCCGTGATTGGGAATGCCGACGACGTCGCCGGCGAAAGCCTCGTCGGCGGTGACGCGGGTGCGGGCGAAGAAGAATTGCGGCGCCGAGAGGCTCATCGGTTTGCCGGTGCGCACCAGCTTGGCCTTCATGCCGCGCTCCAGCTTGCCGGAGCAGACGCGGACGAACGCAATGCGGTCGCGATGGTTGGGGTCCATGTTGGCCTGGATCTTGAAGACGAAGGAGGTCATCTTCCCCTCCGTCGCCTCGACCGTGCGTTCATCGGCTGCCTGGGCCCGCGGCGGCGGCCCGTAGGCGCCGAGCGCCTCGATCAGGTCGCGCACTCCATAATTGCGCAGCGCCGAGCCGAAATAGACCGGCGTCAGATGGCCTTCGCGGAAGGCGTCTATGTCGAGCGGTCTGCACGCTTCCCGCGCGAGCTCCAGTTCCTCGATGAAGTCGTTGCGCTCGTTTTCCGGCAAAAGCCCGGCGACGCGGTTGGAATCCGGGCCGTTTACGGGCGTGCGCTCCTTCTCGTCATCGCTCCGGCGCACCGCGTTCTGCGCCAGGTGATAGGTGCCCGAAAAGGTCTTGCCGCGGCCGATCGGCCAGGTAACCGGTGCTGTGTCCAGCGCCAGCTTCTGCTCGATCTCGTCGAGGATTTCGAACGGATCGCGGCTCTCGCGGTCCATCTTGTTGACAAAGGTGATGATCGGGATGTCGCGCAGCCGGCAGACCTCGAACAGTTTCAGCGTGCGGGGCTCGATGCCCTTGGCGGCGTCGATGACCATGACGGCCGAATCCACCGCAGAGAGCGTGCGGTAGGTGTCGTCGGCGAAATCCTCATGGCCGGGCGTGTCGAGCAGGTTGAAGACGTTGTCGTCATATTCGAAGGTCATCACCGAGGTGACGACCGAGATGCCGCGCTCGCGCTCGATCTTCATCCAGTCGGACCGGGTCTGGATGCGATCCTTCTTGGCCTTGACCTCGCCGGCAAGCTGGATGGCGCCGCCGAACAGAAGCAGCTTTTCGGTGAGCGTGGTCTTGCCGGCATCGGGGTGGGCGATGATCGCGAAAGTGCGGCGGCGCGATACCGCCTGTTCGATGTCTTCTGCCAATTTTTGGAATCCTGTCTGTGGCGCGGGCTTCTAGCAGCGCATTTTGGGCGTGTCGACAGTTTCGGGCAGACCGGCACGGCCGAACAGCGTAGTCGATGTCCCCTGACAGGAACCTTAGGCCGTTCAGGTTCGCTCGCGATGACGGTCCTGGCGGCCCAACCGGGTAGCTAACCGTATCTCCGCCCCCTCGATGCCGATGTCGCGCAGCAGATAATCCGGCAATTCGTCCAGCGTGGCCCGACCCCTGCGATTTCGCAGGATGCGCGCAAGCACGCCTCCGCCGGAACGGCAGATTTCGAAGATCGCAACGAGGAACCGTCCGAGCGCGGAGTGGTTGGCCGCAAGCTCCTGTCCAAGGATGGTCATGGTT
This sequence comes from Mesorhizobium sp. M1A.F.Ca.IN.020.04.1.1, assembly GCF_003997315.1. Taxonomy (NCBI): domain Bacteria; kingdom Pseudomonadati; phylum Pseudomonadota; class Alphaproteobacteria; order Hyphomicrobiales; family Phyllobacteriaceae; genus Mesorhizobium; species Mesorhizobium sp. M1A.F.Ca.IN.020.04.1.1. The sequence goes on along the minus strand of NZ_RZSN01000004.1, from coordinate 33,554 downwards.
TATCCTCCTCTGTTTGAATGATGAAATCGGGAGGGCCAGACTGGCCCTCCCGAAGGTTTGGCCGACAGAAGATCAGGATCGATCGTGCTCGCAGCTCGCCTGCAAGGCACTTCACGATCGGTCGCCCCGTCAGGCGGCGGCGTATGCCGTCGTCGGATCGAACAGGCGCTTCACCTGCGTGATCTTGGTGGCCGGGAAGCCACTCATCTTGGCGTGGCGCTGAATGATCGCCTCGTCCTTGGCGAGGTAGACGCAAAAGGTCTTGTCATCCGCGACGAAGGATTCGACCCACTGAATGTCCGGGCCGAGCTCGGCGAGAACGGCGTTCGAGGCCTTGGAGGCGTCGCGAAGCTGCTCGCGCTCGAAGGTGCCGACCTTGGGAATTTCACGTTCGATGATGTATTTCTGCATTTCGCAATCTCCTTGATCTTGGGTTCAAATGCCTCCGGACGCTCGACCAGATTCGGTGCCGGTGACATCCCCGGGGCCGCTGAGCTAAACTGCAGCTTGGCTCGCCGGGCAGACGGAGAATTGCGCAAGAGGCGGCCGACAGTCCTTACGCCGTCCTTATCTTCTTCCGATCCTTTGCCTAGTGCCGTTACAGGATTGCTGCCGATGGGAACTTATTGCTTCGGCGACTTCGAGCTTAATCAGGACGCTCGGTCCCTTCGTCTCGCCGGAAGCGAGATCGAGGTGCAGCCCCTGGTCTTCGATTTCCTCGCCATCCTGCTGCGGCACCGGGACCGGGCCATGAGCAAAGACGAATTGCTTGAAACGCTATGGCCGGGCGTGACGGTGACGGAAGCTTCGTTGCAGCGCGTGGCAAGCCTCGCCCGCGGCGTTCTTCGCCAGGGCGGCATGGAAACGGCGCTGCGCAACCTGCCCCGCTTCGGCTACCGGATTTGCCTCGACCAGCCGCCCATTTCGGCGAACGGGCCGGCCAGCGCGGGTGGCAAGCCTTGGAGCCCCGGTTCGCCTATTCTGTCGGCGCGCGCGGCTGTTGCTGCCAGGAAATGGCACGAGGCCGCGGCCTGCTTTAGCGAAGCGGAGGCCGCTGGCGAGCTGCTGACGGCCGATCTCGAGGAATGGGCACTTGCGCTGGAGTGCATGGGGCGCCCGGCTGAAGCCATCCCGCTTCTGGCGCGCGCGGTGACTGCCTACGGCGTGGCCGGCGAGCGCTTGCGAGCGGCGTCCCCGGCAATCGGCCTGGCCAGGGTTCATCTGGAGAGAGGGGAACTTGCCGTCGCCAAGGGCTGGCACAAGCGGGCGGCGCAGCTGATCGATGGCGCAACCGACAGCAGGGAGCACGGCCTGTGGTGCTGGATGGGCGCGCGCATCATGGGCGCGGAAGCCGAGCCGGAGCAGGCCCTTGCGCTTGCCGAACAGGCCTTCGCGGTTGGCAGAGATCTCGCAGATCCGGTCGTGGAGTCGCTCGGGCTGATCTATCGCGGCTTTTTCAAGCTCTGCCTCGGTGAAACCAAATCCGGCCAGGAGGATCAGGATTTTGCCGCCGCGCTCGGTCTTTCCAGCGACGTGGACCCGGTCGTCGGCGGCATTCTCTACTGCAACATACTTTGGGCCTGCCGGAATTTTGGCGACTGGGCGAGGGCCAACCAATGGACCCTCGGCTATGAGGACTGGTGCAGGGGACACGGGCTTGAGGATCTGTCGGGCTCCTGCCGGCTGCATCGCGCCGAAGTGCTCGGCGTTCACGGCACGCTGAAGGAGGCTGAGGCGCTGGTACGTGCCGCGCTCGACCAGCTCGCCGTCGACGCCCCCTGGGCGACGGGCGATGCGCTGCGTGTCTTGGGTGACATTCATCTGGCCGCCGGAGATCTCACCGAGGCGGAAACAGCCTATCGGGCGTCCCATGCCGCCGGCTGGGATCCGCAGCCCGGCCTGGCGCTGCTGCAGCTGGAGCAAGGCCAGGCCGAGGCCGCCTTCAGCGCTCTCGAGCGGTCGTTGGTCGGAAACGGCTGGCCGACGCTGCAGCGGCGAGGCATGGTCCTTGCCACTCTCGCCAAGGTGGCGGCGCGCACCAATCGTCTCGAGCGCGCAAAAGAAGTTATCACCGAGCTGGAGAGCCAGCCGCAGCGCTGGCCGATGGCCTCCATCCGGGCGCTGTCCGCCGAGGCCAAGGCTGAACTTTTCATACGGGAAGACCGCCCCACCGAGGCTGTTCGGGAGTTGCAGACTGCATGCTCGCGCTGGAGCGAGGTCGGCTCGCCGGTCAATGTCGCCGATGCCAGGCTTGCGCTCGCGGCGCTGCTCATCCAGCTCGGCGATCGTGCCGGCGCGGAGCTGGAGCTCGGCACAGCGTTGGCGGTAGCGAAGAAGGTCGACTCTTCACGGCTCATGCGGCTCTGCGAAGAGATGACGGGCCTGCTTGCCGGCGCGCAGCAGATAGCGATGGGCGGCGCGTAGCCGCTTCTCGCTTGAGGTCTGGCCGGCGCGATGGCATGACGGTGAAATCTCCTCTGAAGGTCATGGCATGAGCAGCGCAAAACAAGTCATCGTCATCGGCGCCGGCATCATCGGCGCATCGATCGCCTGGCATCTGGCGAAGGTTGGAGCGAGGGTGACGGTCGTCTCGACAAGCGGCGCCGGCGGCGTCGCGACGCCCAATTCCTTCGCCTGGATCAACGCAAGCTGGGGCAATCCGGAGACCTATTTCCGGCTGCGCATCCGGGCGATGAACGAGTGGAAACGCTTGGCGAATGATCTGCCGGGCCTGCCGCTTGCCTGGTGCGGCGGCCTGTGCTGGGACCTGCCGGCGGACAAGCTCAAAGCCTATGCGGCCGAGCATGCGTCCTGGGGCTACGGCATCGAGCGGGTCGGCCGCGAGCAGGCGGCGCGGATCGAGCCCAACCTGACCGAGCTTCCCGATTTTGCGCTTCATGTCGCCGAGGAAGGCGTGGCCGAGCCGGTGGCGACCGCAACGGCGCTGCTGGCGGACGCCGAACGGCGCGGCGCGCGGCTTATTACCGGGACTGTCGATAGACTGACTCTATCCGGCGGCAGGCTCACCGGCGTCGTCGTTGCGGGTGAAACCATCGCCGCCGACGAGGTGGTGATCGCCGCCGGCGCCGGCGCCCCGGCGATCGCCGCGACGGCAGGCGTCCAGTTGCCGATCAAGACGCCGCCCGGTCTGATCGTGCATTCGCGACCCTACAGGAAACTCCTCAACGGCCTGGTGCTGGCCGAGAGGCTGCATATGCGGCAGACGGCCGAGGGCCGGATCATCGCCGGCTCGGATTTTGGCGGCGGCGATCCGGGCGAGAACCCGGAGGCAACCGCGCTTGAGCTTTTCGAAGCGGTGAAAGCGATGCTGCGCGGCGCCGACGGGCTGGAGTACGATTTCCACACAGTCGGCTATCGTCCTACTCCGATCGATGGTTTCCCAATTGTTAGCCGCGCCGACGGCGTAGGTGGCGTCTATGTCGCCGTCACCCATTCCGGCATCACGCTGGCACCCGCCATCGGCCTGTTTGCGGCCCGCGAAATCGTCGATGGCGAGCGCGATCCATTGCTCGCGCCTTATGCGCTGTCGCGCTTCGCTCAGTAGCCCGGCGGCCGGCGAAACCCGTCGGTCAGCGGCGCGATCGCCGCAGCGACGCCGAGCAGTCTCGCCTCCGACCAGCGCTTGCCGACCAGTTGCAGGCCGATGGGCAACCCGTTGCTGTCCTGCCCGCCTGGTATCGCCAGCGCCGGATGGCCGGAATAATTGAAGACCGCGCCATAGGCCGGCAGCATCCAATAGCTCTCGTCCTTGCCGTCGACCTTCAGCGGGCTGCCTGGCTTGCAGTGCGGAAAGGCCGTTGTCATGGCGACCGGGCAAAGCAAGGCATCACAGCTTTCGAAGAACCGCTCCCAGGCAAGAATCGACCGGTCGCGGCGAGCGAGCGCCGCGAACCAGCGCGACACCGGCGCAGGCTGTTCCGGCGGTTCCGGTTGCGCTGCCTCCAGCATCATGCCGATCAACTTGCCGCCCTCGGCGAGATCATCATGCAGGTCGAGCTTCGGCAGTTTGGCTTCCTCGACGTGCGCGCCGGCCGAAGCCAGCCTAGCAGCCAATCTCTCGACCGCGGCGCCGATCTCCGCGGCCACCGGAAAGCCGCGGAAGGTGCCGGCGAAGGCGATGCGCAGCGATTTCAGCTCGAGCGTCGGTATGGGATCAACCGGCACCGGCGCCAGATCGGTATCGCCGCCGTCCGGACCGGCAATGATCCGGTAAATCAGCGCCAGGTCCTCCAGATTGCGAGCAATCGGCCCAACACAGGACATCAAGCGGACGCTGCGCGGAATGCCGCCCGGGTCGGGAAAAGCGCCGGCCAGCGAGACGCGATGCTCGGTCGGCTTCAGGCCGTAGACGCCGCAAAAGGCGGCGGGCAAGCGGATGGAACTCTGCATGTCGGTGCCGACCTCGAAGGGCGTCATGCCCGTCGCGACCGCAGCGGCAGCGCCGCCGCTGGAGCCGCCCGCTGTGCGCGACGGATCCCAAGGGTTGCCGGTGCGGCCGAACAGCGGATTGTCAGACTGCCAGTCGCCCAGCATGGTGGCGACATTGGTTTTGCCGACCAGCACGCCGCCGGCTCTCTTTAGCCTGGCAACCACAGGGCTGTCCTGCTTGGGAACGTAGTCGGCAAATGGCGGGAAACCGACCGTCGTCTTCATGCCAGCGGTCTCGTGCGCATCCTTCAGCGTGAACGGCACGCCGTGCAGCGGGCCGAGCGCGGCGCTGCGGGCCAGTGCCACATCGGCTTCTCGGGCACGCTGAAGCGCACCTTCCCGGTCGAGGAGGATGACGGCGTTCAGTGCTTCGTTATGTCGGTCGATCTGCGCCAGATGCGCATCGAGCGCCTCCACGGCCGAGATTCTCCGCCGGGCAATTGCTGCCGCGAGTTCGGTAGTCGAGGAAAATCCGATGTCCATGATGCTGCACTCCGGCTGCTTGCCGCGCTGCGCCTTGAACATGGCGGATGAGACCGCGGCTTCAAGCCGAATTCAGCATCGTTAGGACAGCGGTGCTTGATCGAAATTGCGCCGAGCTGTTGTCATGGCGGCGCTGTCCCGCGACCTTGGCTACGTTTGGAGCTAGACGGCCAACGCGAACTTAGCAACGGTCGGCGCGAACGGCCGGATGTTTGTGCCGTCCCTTGTCATGGTGACAAAGCTCGACGGCGGGATCGCCTGCCATTCTCCGCCGTCGCGGTCGAACGGTTCGGAGACGATGCAGCGGCCGGCGCGGCTCGCGAATGCGCCGGTATAGAGCGTTGGCGCCTGGCCGTCGGTGGCGTAGCGCACGGCGTAGAGCGCCTCGCCATCGGAAAATGCCGCTGTCAGCTTCAGGGAGGGTTCGAGACCGGCGTGGCGCGAAGCCTCGAGAACGCGGCTGGTGGCGCGGGCTACCGCGCCTTGCGGGTCGGCGGACAGGCCTTCGTCGAGCATCAGCAGGAAGAACAGTTCGGAATCAGTCGTCCCTTCGCGCTGGTCGAAGACAGCATCCGACAGCGAATTCTCAAGCGCGCGGCGGATCTTCTCGAAGCCCCCGATCTGGCCGTTATGCATGAACGACCAGCGGCTGGAGACGAAGGGATGGCAGTTCATGCGGCTGGTCGCGCCGCCGGTGGAGGCGCGCACATGAACGAGGAACAGGCCTGATTTGATCTGCCGGCAGAGGCTTTTCAGATTGGGGTCCGACCAGGCCGGCAGGATGTCGCGGTAAAGGCCGGGCTCGGGACGGTCGCCATACCAGGCGAGGCCAAAACCGTCGCCATTGGTCGGCGACTTGGCCTCCTGGGCGCAGTGGCTCTGGGCAATCAGCGAGTGGCAGGGCGCGGTGACGATGTCTTCGAGGAAGACCGCTTCACCGAGATAAGCCGCCCACCGGCACATCGCATTCCACCATTTATCAGGCGCGATCCATCAGAGCCTGAGGCTCCTTCACCGCGTGTGAGCCTCTGTTGTTCGTGCGCTCATAGAGCTCACGGACGATTCGGCTGGCGGTAGTCTCGAACAGAAATGGCAAGAAAGCGTGAACGAGGGCGGCGCCCGCGGCCATCGACAGGCGGGAGCAGAACCAGGCGGCGAAGGCCATGTGGCCGAAATAGGTTTCGCCAACCTTGGCCGGATGAGACGTAAAGAGCGCCGAAAACCGCGTCGTCATGGTGATCCCTCCTGCCGGGATGAGCCCCGATATTGAGTATCCTGCCACGAGTTGAAGGTTCATCGATCCCAAATTGTCCTTGTGTCTAGCCCTATTTTGGGACATTTATCCCAAGAATGGCATATGATATCGACGAAACTGATCGGAGATTGCTGGCCGAACTGCAGCGCGACGGCACGCTTTCCGTCGACCAGTTGTCGGAGCGCGTGGCCTTGTCCCGCAACGCCTGCTGGCGGCGCGTGAAGCGGCTGGAGGAGGAGGGCGTCATTACCGGGCGCGTGGCGCTGGTCGATGCCGACAAGCTTGGACTCGGGCTTTCGGTGTTCATCCTGATCCGCACGTCGAACCACGACCCGGACTGGCTGCAAAAGTTCCGGGCGGCGGTGACGGGCTTTGCCGAGATCACCGGCGTCTACCGCATGTCGGGCGACCTCGACTATGTGCTGAGAGCCCGCGTCGCCGACGTGAAAGCCTATGACAGGCTCTATCAGCGGCTGATCGCCAAGGTGCCGCTGTCGGACGTCTCCGCTTCCTTCGTCATGGAGGAGATCAAGGAGACGACCGTCGTTCCGGTGGAGTTGCGCTGACGCGGAACCGCATTGAAAGAAAGGCGTTGATAGCGTCGCGGCCGGGTTGACCGAATCGGCAGCCGCGCCGATAGGAATGGGCTCATGCGCACGGCTGTCTATCCTTCCTCCGTCATCGGCCCCACCGTCGGTTTCGTCAGGCTTCCGCATGGCGATGGCTTGCCGCTGCCGACCTATGAAAGCGCGGGCGCGGCCGGGATGGACCTGCGAGCCGCGGTGCCGGAAGACCGGCCGCTGCTTATCCTGCCCGGAAAACGCGCGCTGGTGCCGACCGGGCTGATCGTGGAAATCCCGGAAGGCATGGAAGGCCAGGTGCGGCCGCGCTCCGGCCTCGCCTTCAAACATGGGCTGACCGTGCTCAACACGCCCGGCACCATCGACAGCGATTACCGCGGCGAGGTGAAAGTGCTGCTCGTCAATCTTGGCGATGAGGACTTCGCGGTGACGCGCGGCATGCGGATCGCGCAGATCGTGTTTGCGGCAGTCACGCAGGTGGCCAGCGAAGAACGGGCGCTCGCCGGCGGCACGGCGCGCGGCGCCGGCGGTTTCGGATCGACCGGCACCGCATAAATGCACGTCCCAAAACTGGTCATCTTCGATTGCGACGGGGTTCTGGTCGACACCGAGAACCTTGCCAATCGGCGCCTCGCCGACTGGCTTTGTGAAGCGGGCTTTCAAACCACATTCGAATATTGCCGCAAGATCTTCTCGGGCCGCAGCATGGCCTCGGTGCAGAAAGAGATCGAAGAGGCGACCGAGGCCCGGCTCGGCGCCGACTTCGTCGAACGCTGGAACGCCGGCCTGCCGGATCTATTCGCGCATGGCGTCGAGGCGATCCCTCACGTGCGCGATTTCATCGAAAAGGTGCGCGCCGCCGGTATTGCCTATTGCGTCGCCTCGTCGGCGCGGGTTTCGAAGATGCATATCACGCTCGGGCAGACCGGCTTGTTGCCGCTGTTCGAGCACGCCATGTTTTCCTCCACCATGGTCGGGCGCGGCAAGCCGTTCCCGGACCTCTTCCTGCATGCGGCAAAGACGATGGGCTTCGCGCCGGTCGACTGCATCGTCATCGAGGACAGCGTCGCCGGCACCCAGGCCGGCATTGCCGCCGGCATGCGCGTGTTTTCCTATCACGCCGATCCATTCTCGGACCGCGACGGGCTGGCGGGCGCCGGCGGGATCCTGTTCGACGACATGCGGGACCTCGCAGGACTGGTGCCGATCCTTTGATCGGACACTGGAGCGGTTCCGCTTTCGTCGAATTGCCGACCCGCTCTATGATTTAGTTTACGCAATTCCGGACGGAAAACTGGTTCACATTCTTCCTGGAATTGCTCCGGGCTGTGCGGCGAAATCTTCCGTGCTAGCGTGCAGCCGTCAAACAGCCGGCGGCTCCCACCCCATGAAATTCACCCTGCTTCGCCTCGCCCTCGCTCTTGTGCTTCTGTTATGGTTTTGGGGCCCGGCGAGCGCGGAAAATGTCAGCTTTCCGGACTTTGCCAGCGCCATCCCGGGCCACAAGGACGTCACCTATCTCGATCTGGCCAGGATGGTCATCCCCGATCTGGCGTTGAACGCCGATGGCTTCTACCACGGCGGCTTGCCGATCGAAATGCGCCATGTCGCCGGTCCGGACAGCGGTGGCTCGCCGCCTGAGACATCAAGCCTGCCCAATGCTGCGGTGCTGGCCATCAAGGCCGGCGGCAAGGACCGGCTGACCATGTTGTTCGATCTCGGCGACTCTCCCGACAGCGCCGAGGGCTATGCGATGCTGGCGCTCTACGATCTGACCGGCGGCAAGCCGGCGCTGCTCGACGCGGTCAATGTCGCCGTCGATCGCAGCACCTATTTTCGCGAACCGAACAAACTGTCGGTCGGCGCCGGTGACGATATCCTCATCACCATGAGCACGCATTTCAATTCGAGCCAGGGCTATGTGATCACGCCGTTGATCATGGTGCGCAACGACAAGTTCGAACTGATCGACATGATCTACACGTTCGATGAAAGGCTATGCACCTACAGCCGCAAGCAGGACATCGCTTTTAAGGCCGTTGCCGACGGCCGGCCGCATGCAGCCGTCAAGGTGACGGTGACCGACGCCACGATACCAAGCGGCGAAAGCTGCGACGATGAGGCGCCCGAGGCGTCCTCGAAGGACATTTCAGCCATCTATCATTGGGATAAGAAAACGTCGCGCTACGTGGCGGGTTCAGACGCCCTCAAACGGGTGTCAGCAGAGAACGAGAAACGCTTCTGAGCCGAGCGCATTCGTTTGCCCGACCGGGGCGACCGCGATAAATTCCCGGCACGACCCATGATTGAGGACCCGCCATGGACAAGGGCAAGATTTTTCGCGATCTGCACGCCTCGACCTTCGTCATGCCCAATCCCTGGGATGTCGGCACCACTAAGCTTTTGGCTTCCTTCGGCTTCAAAGCGCTGGCCACGACCAGCGCCGGCTTCGCCTTCTCGCGCGGCCTGCCCGACGGCGCCGTGACGTTCGAGGCCATGATCCACCATTGCCGCGAAGTGACGGCGGCAACCGACCTGCCGGTTTCGGCCGATCTCGAGCGCGGCAAGGGCGACAGCGCCGAGCAGGCGGCAGAAACCATCTTCGCGGCGGAAGCCGCGGGCCTTGCCGGCTGCTCGATCGAGGACCATACGGGCGATCTAGAGTATCCAATCTACGAGTTCTCGCATGCTGTCGAACGCGTCGCCGCGGCCGCCGAGGCGGCGCGCGCCCTGAAGCACGATTTCGTGTTCACCGCGCGGGCCGAGAATTTCCTTTGGGGCAAGACCGATCTCGACGACACGATCAAGCGTCTGCAGGCTTTCGAGAAAGCCGGCGCCGACGTGCTTTATGCGCCGGGCCTGAGCGACATCGACGCGGTGCGGACGGTCTGCTCCGCGGTCAGCAAGCCAGTCAATGTCATGGCGCGGCCCGGCTTCACCGTGGCCGACCTTGCCGCGGCCGGGGTCAAACGCGTCTCGCTCGGGCCATGGCTGACGAATTTCGCCTTTGGCATGCTGGAAACCGCTGCGCGGGAAATCCAGCAGGACGGCACCTTCGGCTTCACCCGTTCGGCGATGCCGTTCGGCAAGCTGCAGGCGCTGTTCCGCGGGGGCGGTACCGAGCAGGATTAGAGCGTTCAGCGTTTCACGGAAACACCGAACCGCTCTATCCCCTTGTTGCGCATTTCCGGACGAAAAACCGCTACGCGCTTTTGCGCTGGACCGGGTCCCGCGCCGAAACCGCCTTGTGCAGACGCACCATCATGGCGGCGGCAAAGAGCGGGGTCAAAAGGTTGAGCAGCGGCACGGCAAGGAAGACCGCGATCAGCAGTCCGGCCAGGAATACCGTGCCCGCATACTTCCGGCGCAGCGCCTTGGCTTCAGCCTCGGGGCGGAAGCGCATGGCGGCGAACTCGAAGAATTCGCGACCCAGCAGATAGCCGTTGACGATGAAGAAGGCGGCGAGGTTGATGCCCGGCACGAGGAGCAGCAGTAGGGCGACGATGTTGCCGAGGATCACGACGCCAAAGAATTTTATCGCCAGCGCCAGCGACTGCAGCACCGGCACGGCACGGCCGGGCAGATCGCCGGGATAGTCGGTGCGCTCGACCACCTCGGCGATATCGTCGAGGAACAACCCTGCGACGATCGCCGTCACGGGTGCCACGAGCAGCGCCATGCCCATTGCCAACAGGATGCCGGCGATGATGCCGCTCAGCCATCCTGCCCAGGACGGCAGGCCGGGCACAAATGCCTGCAGCCACGGCCATGCCAGCCATTCGAGCAGGCTCTCGATGCCGAACCACAGCGCCACCAAGGCGAGCAGCGTCAGGCCCAGCGTCTTCAGGAAGACGGAGCGGAATTCAGGTGAGAACAGCCGGCTGGCGGCGGCGCGGGCGGCATCGAGGATCACGGCAGGTCCAAGCCCTTACAGAGGAGCGACGATCCCGAGATAGGCGGGCTTGCTAAGCGGCGCAACTAAGCGCGTCGCGTCGACGCGCCTTAGGTTTGTCTCGATGCATGTCGTCCTCCCAAAACCGCCATGCACTTTTGGGCGACATGCATTATTGCGCAAGCCTGGCCAGCCTGGCCGGGATGGTCATGGCCGCGACGCCAACGACGACGAAGCCCATGCCGAACCAGGCGCTCGGCCCGAGGCTTTCGCCCAGAAAGACGGCGCCGATGCCGACGCCGATCGGCACGCGCAGATAGGCCTGCGAGGTGGTGCCGACAGAGCCCAGCGTGTGGATGAGCCGGAAGAAGATCGAAAAGGCGAGCGCGGTGGAGAAGACCGAAAGCCCGAAGAGCGCCAGAATCGACGCCGTCGACGGCGTCAACGTCCAGGGCCGGTCGAAGACGAGGCTCAAGGGAATCAGGATCACGGCGCCGCAGATCATCGAGCCGGCGGCCGGCACCATCGGGTCGAGCCCTCTGAAATTGCGGCCGAAAATGGCGGCGCCGGCATAGCAGACGGTGGCGGCGACGACCGCAAGCTGCGCCCAGAGCTGATGGCCGATGCCGCCCAGCGCCTCGGTGCCGACGATGAGGCAAATGCCGGCGATGCCGGCGCCGACGCCGACCAGCTTGCGCAATGTCACCGGCTCGTGGCGGGTGATCAGCGCCGTCAGCAGAAAGGTGAAGATCGGCGACGTCGCGTTGAGGATCGTGACAAGGCCGGCGTCGATCGAACGTTCGGCGGCGGCGATCAGCGTGAACGGGATGACGCTGTTGAGGCAGGCCTGGAACATGAAGCGGCGCCACATGACCACCTCCCGCGGCATGACAAGGCCGCGCCAGCGGATGAGGCCAAGCAGAATGCCGCCGGCGATCAGCGTGCGCCCGGCGATGAAGGTCACCGGCGGGATCGTCTCGACGCCGATCTTGATGAAGGTGTAGGAGGCACCCCACAACACCGCCAGCAGGCCAAGCAGCGCCAGCTCGGTCGTCATCTCGGTCTTATCGGACATGGGATTTCGCGCCTTCAGCCTGTTTCGACGGTCCGTTCTAGCTCACACCGCGGCTTAGATGTTTCGATGACGCTCCAACCATAGCCGCCGTCGCCTCTAACGATATGGTCCAGTTCGGCGCGACGGCTGCCGCAGCAACCGGCCGGAAGTCGGCGAAGCGGAAACCGGTGCCGATTTTCGGGGTAGGCAAAGCGGCTGCGAGCCGCTAGACCCGCGCGCGGCCGGCGTGGCACAAAGCCGGACAGTCGTTGGCGGAGACATTGATGCCGGAATATGACGTGCTTTGCATCGGCAATGCCATTGTCGACATCATCGCGCAATGCGACGAGGCCTTTCTGGAAACCAACGGCATCATCAAGGGCGCGATGAACCTCATCGACACCAGGCGCGCCGAGCTCCTCTACAGCCGCATGGGACCGGCGATCGAAGCTTCAGGCGGTAGCGCCGGCAACACGGCGGCGGGCGTGGCGAGCTTCGGCGGCCGCGCCGCCTTTTTCGGCAAGGTGTCGAACGATGCGCTCGGCGACATCTACAGCCATGATATCCGCGCCCAGGGCGTGGCCTTCGACACCAGGCCACTGCAAGGCGAGCCGCCGACGGCTCGCTCGATGATCTTCGTCACGCCGGACGGCGAGCGCTCGATGAACACCTATCTCGGCGCCTGCGTCGAGCTGGGGCCGGAGGACGTCGAGGCCGACAAGGCGGCCGGCGCCAAGGTCACCTATTTCGAGGGTTATCTGTGGGATCCGCCGCGCGCCAAGGAAGCGATCCGGCAGACCGCGAGGCTGGCGCATGCGGCGGGGCGCGAAGTGTCGATGACGCTGTCGGATTCTTTCTGCGTCGACCGCTACCGCGACGAGTTCCTCGATCTGATGCGCTCCGGCACGGTCGACATCGTCTTCGCCAACAGCCACGAGATCAAGTCGCTCTACCAGACCGCTTCCTTCGAGGACGCGCTGGCGGCGATACGCAAAGATTGCAAGATCGCCGCCGTTACTCGCTCGGAAAAGGGCTCGGTGATCGTGCGCGGCGACGAGACCGTCACTATTCATGCGACCACGATCAAGGAACTGGTCGACACGACCGGCGCGGGCGACCTTTATGCCGCCGGTTTCCTCTATGGATACACGACCGGACGCAGCCTCCAGGACTGCGGCGACCTCGGCTCACTGGCGGCCGGGCTGGTGATCCAGCAGATCGGCCCGCGACCGCGCCAGAATCTGCGCCGCGAAGCGGAACAGGCGGGCCTGCTTTAGTTCCGCCGCGTCATCCCGGTCGGGCGCCAAATGAACCCGGCTGTCGCGCCGCTGTCATAGATCGCTCCTAGAGGCACATTGGGCGTTCCGCGACTGACATTTCGGGCGCCCGCAGCAGTTGGGGTGTCAAAAATGCAAGACAGCAACCTTCACGGTCGCTGCGTCCGTCACCATTGCGATAGCCGCTTTCCGCTGTAGCCGTTCAACGACGGCCCAGTTTGGGAGAAGCGCGGCCCCGCAAGACAGATGCATGACCAGATTTCAGAATCCGCCTGAAGGAACTTCGCAAGACGCCTTGGCCGGACTTGTGGCCGAGGCTGTGCGACAGGCTTTGATGCAGCATGGCGTCCTAAAGGACGCGGAGGCGCTGATCTGCGCCACCGCGATGGCCGGCGGTGTTGCCGCCGCCCTTCCGTTCCTGCCGCAGGCGCAGCGGCTTGCCATCACCTCCTTCAAGGGCAGCTGGACCGGGCTCGCCTCCGAATTCTTCCGCGCGATGGCGGAGAAGATCGCGCGCGCCGAGCCGCGCGACGCAGGCAGCAGGGACGAAAATCCGAAGATCGGGGCCGGCAAGCCCATCCCGCGGCCCTTTGCCGAGCGGGTCTCCGAGCTGCAGTCGATGCTGATCGAAGACTGGGCCGGCGAGGTCGCCGGGTCGACCTATCTGGAAGAGAAGTTCCGTATACCTCGCTCGACGCTGCACCGCTGGCAAAGGCGCGCTGAGGTCGTCGCGCTGCGCAAAGGCGGCCGCAAGCATGTCTTCCCGCTCGCCCAGTTCATCGACGGCAGGCCGGCCCCCGGCATAAGCGAGGTGTTGGCGGCCATCACCAATCCGAGATTGGCCTGGTTCTGGCTCGCTCATCCCTGCCCCGAACTGGATGGCCGCGTCCCCATCGAAATGCTGCGCGAGAGCTCGGCACGTTGAAGACCTACACCGAAACGCGCTTCAACTTCGGTGACAAGAACCTGGTCACCTCCAACGGTGAGGTTGACACCAACCCCGCTGCCAACAAGGCGCCCGACCTGCATTTCGCCTGGATCCAGCTCGGCGGCCTGCGCGTCGGTAAGGACGAAACGCCTTATGACCAGTTCATCGGTTACGCGGGCAATGTCATCCAGGACACGATCATTCCGTACGGCGTCAAGGACACCAACGTCGTCAGCTACTACTTCGATGTGGACGGCGGCTTCTCGGGCGTCATCTCGCTCGAAGGGGGCTCCGGCGTGACCGGCACGATCGACAGCTACGTTCCTCACGTCGTCGGCGGCTTGAAGTACAAGGGCGACTGGGGTGCGATCACCGGCGTCGTCGCCTATGACAGCAATTACGAGGAAGTCGCCGGCAAGGTTCGCTTGGACGTCAATGTCAGCAAGGAACTGACTTTGTTCGTCATGGGCGGCTACGGCGCCGACGACAACCTCAATGACAATGCCGGCAACGCCATCGATGCCAGCGGTCGCGGCTTCTACAAGCCGTGGGGCGGCAATTGGGCCGTCTGGGGCGGCGGCACCTACAAGTTCAACGACAAGACGGCGTTCAATCTCCAGGCTTCGGCCGACGACGACAAGAACTACGCTCTTGCGGCGAACGTCGCCTACACCATCGTACCGGGCTACACGATCACGACCGAAGTCGACTGGAACTACTTCGGCCACTTCGACGACGGCACTCCGTTCGGCAACTGGACCAAGGCCGACAAGAAGGACAGCGTCGGCGGCATCGTGCGCTTCCAGCGCAATTTCTGATCGAAAGCTGCGACCCAAACAGAAAGGCCCGCGGCATCGCCACGGGCCTTTGCTTTTGAGTTCGGCAAAGGGCGGGGCGCGGCGGCCGCCCGTCAATTCCCCGCCGTATAGGCCGCGATCGCCGCCATGTTGACGATGTCTGAGTCCTTGGCGTTGAGCGAGACGATCTGCACCGGCTTGTTCAGACCGACCAGCAGCGGGCCGATGACGGTCGAGCCGCCGAGTTCCTGCAGCATCTTGGTCGAGATCGAGGCCGAGTGGAAGGCGGGCATGACCAGCACATTGGCCGAACCGGTCAGCCTGATGAACGGGTACTGCGCCATGGCGCGCGGGTTCAGCGCCACGTCGGCGGCCATCTCGCCGTCATATTCGAAGTCGACGCGGCGCTTGTCGAGGATGCGCACCGCCTCCTGCACCCGCTCGGAGCGCTCGCCCTGCGGATGACCGAAGGTGGAGTAGGCGAGCATCGCAATCCTCGGCTCGTAGCCCATGCGGCGGGCAAACCCGGCCGCCTCCTCGGCGATGTCGGCGATCTGCTCGGCATTCGGCATGTCGTGCACGGCGGTGTCGGCAACCAGCACGGTGCGGCCCCTTGCCAGCACGATCGAAACGCCGATCACGCGGTGGCCTGGCTTGGCGTCGATGACGCGGCGCACGTCGTCGAGCGCGGTGGAATAGTTGCGGGTCACGCCGGTAACGATGCCGTCGGCGTCGCCCAGCGCCACCATGCAGGCGGCGAAATGGTTGCGGTCGTTGTTGATCAGGCGCTGACAGTCGCGGAACAGGTAGCCTTTGCGCTGCATGCGTTCGTAGAGATAGTCGGTGTAGATCCCATTGCGGCGCGACAGCCTGGCATTGATGATCTCGAGGCCTTGCTTGTTGAGCTCGATGCCGGCGTTGCGGGCATTCTCCTTGATGACGTCGTCGCGGCCGAGCAGGATCGCCGTGCCCAGCCTCTGGTTCACATAGGAGACGGCGGCGCGCATCACCTGCTCCTCCTCGCCTTCGGCGAAGACGATGCGCTTGGGCTGGCGGCGGACGCGGTCGTAGATGCGCTGCAAGGTCGAGGCGATCGGATCGCGGCGGGCGGAGAGCTCATGCGCGTAGCGGTCGAGATCGAGGATCGGCTTGCGGGCGACGCCGGACTCCATCGCGGCCCTGGCCACGGCAAGCGGGATCGCCGAGATCAGGCGCGGATCGAAGGGCACCGGGATGATGTAGTTGGGGCCGAATTTCGGCCGGTTGCCCTGATAGGCGGCGGCGACGTCGTCGGGCACGTCCTGGCGCGCCAGCTCGGCGAGGGCGCGTGCGGCGGCGATTTTCATCTCGTCATTGATGGTGGTGGCCCTGACATCCAGCGCGCCGCGGAAGATGTAGGGAAAGCCCAGCACATTGTTGACCTGGTTCGGGTAATCCGAGCGGCCGGTGGCCATGATGGCGTCGGTGCGGATCTCGCCCACTTCCTCGGGCGTGATCTCCGGATCCGGATTGGCCATCGCGAAGATAATCGGGTTCTTGGCCATCGACTGCACCATGGCGGGGGTCAGCGCGCCCTTGGCGGAGAGCCCGAGAAAGACGTCGCAGCCGTCCAGCGCCTCGGCGAGGGAGCGCGCCTCGGTCTTGACCGCATGCGCCGACTTCCACTGGTTCATGCCTTCGGTGCGGCCCTGGAAGACCACGCCCTTGGTATCGCACAGGATGATATTTTCCGGCGAAAAACCCATCGCCTTCATCAATTCGATACAGGCGATGCCCGCTGCGCCCGCGCCGTTGCAGACCATTTTCGTGGTCTTCATGTCTCGGCCGGTGATCTCCAGCGCGTTGATCAGCCCGGCAGCCGAGATGATGGCGGTGCCGTGCTGGTCGTCGTGGAAGACGGGGATGTCCATCAACTCGCGGAGCCGCTGCTCGATGATGAAGCATTCCGGCGCCTTGATGTCCTCGAGATTGATGCCGCCGAAGGAAGGTCCGAGGAAGCGCACGCAGTTGATGAATTCGTCGGCGTCCTCGGTGGCCACCTCGAGGTCGATCGAATCGACATCGGCGAAGCGCTTGAACAGCACCGACTTGCCTTCCATGACCGGCTTCGAAGCCAGGGCGCCGAGATTGCCAAGACCGAGGATTGCGGTGCCATTGGAGATGACGGCGACCATGTTGCCGCGCGTCGTATAGTCGAAGGCGCGGCTTGGATCCTCCGCGATTGCGCGCACAGGAACGGCGACGCCCGGCGAATAGGCGAGGCTCAGATCGCGTTGCGTCGCCATCGGCTTGGTGGCGACGATCTCCAGCTTGCCCGGCCGACCCATGGCGTGGAATTCGAGCGCCTCCTGCGCGCTGACGGAGGGCCCGCTGCTTTCGGTTTTCCTGGCCATGATGCTTTTGATTTCCTCGCCTGTGCGGCACCGCTTGGGACGGCTGCTTGCTTATGGTTCCCACCGATTAAGGCTACACGCGGCGACTGTAAACCGACAAGCCGGGCGAAGCTGCTTCAACGCAGAAGGCCGGCAATGCGGCGGACCGATTGACGGCGAGCTGGCAGCATGGCTCGCGCTTTCCCCTGCTTTTCGAGCCTCCGGCATTAAACCGCCCTGCCACATCTGCTAGCGTTCGGGCATGAACATGCACATGCCGACCGATACCGACGCCCAGGAAACGACGACGCCGGCGCCCACCATGGGCGGCGTCACACCGATGATGGAGCAGTATATCGAGATCAAGGCGGCGAACCCGGATTCGCTTCTGTTCTACCGCATGGGCGATTTCTACGAGCTGTTCTTCGACGACGCCGAAAAGGCGAGCCAGGCGCTCGGCATCGTGCTCACGCGGCGCGGCAAGCACCAGGGCCACGACATCCCGATGTGCGGCGTGCCGGTGCATGCGGCGGACGATTATCTGCAGAAGCTGATCGCGCAGGGCTTCCGCGTTGCCGTGTGCGAGCAGATCGAGGACCCGGCGGAAGCCAAGAAGCGTGGCTCGAAATCGGTGGTGCGCCGCGACGTGGTGCGGCTGGTCACGCCGGGCACCATCACCGAGGACAAGCTGCTTGCACCCTCGGAGTCGAGCTTCCTGATGGCGCTAGGGCGAGTGAAGGGCGGCAATGCAGCCAGCCAAGGCAGTTTCGCGCTTGCCTGGATCGACATCTCCACGGGCGCGTTTCGGGTGGCTGAAACCTCGGCCGAACGGCTGCTTGCCGACATTTTCCGCGTCGATCCGCGCGAGCTGATCGTCGCCGAGCCGGTGTTCCATGACGCGGAGCTGCGGCCGGTCTTCGACGTGCTCGGCCGGGTCGCCAACCCGCAGCCGCCATCGCTGTTCGATTCGGCGTCGGCCACGGGCCGCATAGCCCGCTTCTTCGAGGTGGCGACCCCGGACAGTTTCGGCACTTTTTCGCGTGCCGAGCTGTCGGCGATCTCGGGCGCCATCGCCTATGTCGAGAAGACGCAGAAGGCCGAACGGCCGCCGCTGTCGCGGCCCGAGCGCGAGGAGAACGGCTCGACGCTTTTCATCGACCCGGCGACGCGCGCCAATCTGGAACTCCTGCGCACGCTATCCGGCAGCCGCGAAGGCTCGCTGTTCAAGGCGATCGACCGAACCGTGACCGGGGGCGGGGCGAGACTGCTCGCCGACCGGCTGATGGCGCCGCTGACCGACCCGGCATTGATTTCCGCTAGGCTGGATTCGGTGTCGTTCTTTCGCGCCGAAGCGCGGCTTTGCCAGGGATTGCGAACGAACCTGAAAAGTGTCGCCGACATGCCGAGGGCACTCTCCAGGCTGGCGCTCAACCGCGGCGGCCCGCGCGACCTTGGCGCGCTCAGCGCCGGCTTCGAGGCCGCGGGCGCGATCGCCGCACTGTTTGCGACGACGGCGCTCCCCGCCGAACTCGCCGCGGCGCTCTCGGCGATCCATGGCGTGCCCGAGGCGCTCGCCCGCCATCTCGGCGAGGCGCTCGACGACGAGTTGCCGCTCATCAGGCGCGACGGCGGCTTCGTGCGGTCAGGCTACAGTGCCGAACTCGACGAGATGCGGGCGTTGCGCGATGAGTCGCGAAAAGTGATCGCCGGACTGGAGCGCTCGTTGATCGAGGAGACCGGCATCCGCTCGCTGAAGATCCGGCACAACAATGTGCTCGGCTACTATATCGAGGTGACGGCCAACCATCATTCGATCATGACCGGCAGCGACGCTGCGAAGGCGCGCTTCATCCATCGCCAGACCATGGCCAACGCCATGCGCTTCACCACGACGGAACTGGCGGAGCTGGAATCGAAGATCGCCAATGCCGCCGATAAGGCGCTGGGCATCGAGCTTGCCACCTTCGACCGCCTGACGGCTGAAGTGGTGAGCGAGGCCGACAGCATCCGCGCCGGGGCCGAGGCACTTGCAGTCCTCGACGTATCGTCGGCCTTGGCGCTGCTGTCCGAAAGCGAGGGCTGGTGCCGGCCGGTCGTGGATTCCAGCCTCGCCTTCGAGATTGCCGGCGGCCGCCACCCGGTGGTCGAACAGGCGCTCAGGCGATCAGGCGAAGGTCCGTTCGTCGCCAATGACTGCGACCTCTCGCCTGAAAACGGGGCAAAGGCCGGCGCCATCTGGCTGCTCACCGGCCCGAACATGGGCGGCAAGTCGACCTTCCTGAGGCAGAACGCGCTGATCGCCATCCTTGCCCAGACCGGCTCCTTCGTGCCGGCCGAAAGCGCCCATATCGGTGTCGTCGACCGGCTGTTCTCGCGCGTCGGCGCCTCGGACGATCTCGCGCGCGGCCGCTCGACCTTCATGGTCGAGATGGTCGAGACCGCGGCGATCCTAAACCAGGCGGGGGAGCGGGCACTGGTCATCCTTGACGAGATCGGCCGCGGCACCGCGACCTTCGACGGTCTGTCGATCGCCTGGGCGGCGGTCGAATATCTGCATGAAAAAAACCGTTGTCGTGCGATCTTCGCCACGCATTTCCACGAGATGACGGCGCTGGCCGGCAAGCTTTCGCGGCTCTCCAACGTCACCATGCGGGTCAAGGAATGGGAAGGCGATGTCGTCTTCCTGCACGAGGTCGGCAAGGGTGCCGCCGACCGTTCGTACGGCGTGCAGGTGGCTCGGCTCGCCGGACTGCCGGAAGCGGTGGTGGCGCGCGCCAAGCAAGTGCTGCACCAACTCGAGGAAGGCGAAGTTTCCGGCAAGACCAACCGGCTGGTCGACGATCTGCCGCTGTTTTCGGTGGCGGTGAAGCGCGAAGCGCCGAAGCCGGCGAAGAACGATGTCCTGGGCGAAGCACTGGGGGTGATCAATCCGGACGAGATGACGCCAAGGGAGGCGCTGGAGGCGCTCTACAGGCTGAAGGGGCTGGCGGCGAAATAAGGCTTTCCAGCGTCATTGCGAGCGCGCCTAGATCATCTCCAGCCCGCGCTTGCGCGTCGGCGGCGGGAAGGCGCGGTCAAGTTCGGCAAGGTCTTCCGCCGTCAGGACGATGTCGAGCGCCGCAGCATTCTGGCGGACGTGCTCCTGCCGGCTGGCCTTCGGGATGGCAACGACGCCTTTTTGCGCCATTACCCAGGCGAGCGCGACCTGCGCCGCCGTGGCGTTGTGGCGGGCGGCAACGGCATCGAGCCTGGCGTTGCGCGCCAGCGCGCCCTGCTCGACCGGCGAATAGGCCATCAGCGGGATGCCGCGCTCAAGGCTCCAGGGCGCGAGGTCGAATTCCGGACCGCGCCGAGAGAGGTTGTAGAGGACTTGGTTGGTCTGGACGTTGGCGCCGGAGGGTAGGCCGACCAATTCCTCCATCTCGTCGGTATCGAAATTGCTGACGCCCCAATGGCGGATCTTGCCGGCCGCCTTCAAGGCCTCGAAGGCTTCGATCGTTTCCGACAGCGGCACGCTGCCCGGCCAGTGCAGCAGATAGAGGTCGATGCGGTCGGTGGCGAGCCGTTTCAGACTGTTCTCGCAGGCCCGCTTGACGCCGGCGCGCGAGGCGTTGGACGGCAGCACCTTGGAAACCAGAAAAGTCTCGTCGCGGCGCCCGGCGATGGCTTCCGCCACCACCTCCTCGGCGCCGCCGCCGGCATACATTTCCGCCGTATCGATAAGCGTGATGCCGAGATCCAGCCCAAGCCTTAGCGCCGCGGCCTCGTCGGCGCGGCGCCGGCCGTCCTCACCCATCTTCCACGTGCCTTGACCCAGCACCGGAACGGCTTCGCCTGACGGCAGGAAAGTGGTTCTGATTTTAGAAGACATGGCCCGCTCCGCGTGAGGCTGGATCGCAGCACAAGCATGGCCGAAAATCCAGGCCGAAGTCCTCGCCTTCGTCCGGATTTCCGGCGCGGGGAACTAGTTCACCGGATGCTTGGCAAGCCAATCCTGCATTTTTTTGATCTCGGCTTCCTGCGCCTTGACGACGTTCTCGGCGAGCTTGCGGATTTCCGGGTCCTTGCCGTTGGCGATCACCACCTTGGCCATGTCGATGGCTCCCTGGTGATGGGGGATCATGCCGCGGACGAAGTCGACATCGGCATTGCCGGTGTAGTTGAGCATCATGTCCTTGTGCATCTTGACCATGGCCGCCTTGTAGCCAGCGGTTGCTGGGCTGTCCGCGCCCATGGCCATCCCGGACATGTCGTGCTTCATTTCGTCCGATTGCGCGGGCACGCTTTCGAGGAACACCGCGATCAGCATTCCCGCCGCCATCAGCAGCAGCACAATCTTCTTGGCCAAGGTCATCCAATATCTCCTGTTGAATGGAATGTCGTATTTGGGGGCGTCGCTCAGAGTTTCAACGTTCTCAGCCGCAGCGCGTTGCCGATCACCGAGACCGACGACAGGCTCATCGCCGCCGCCGCGATCATCGGCGACAGAAGCATACCGGTGAGTGGGTAGAGCACTCCGGCGGCGACCGGCACGCCAAGCACGTTGTAGAGGAAGGCGAAGAACAGGTTCTGGCGAATGTTGCGGATCGTCGCCTGGGCCAGTGTGCGGGCTCTGACGATGCCGTTGAGATCGCCCTTGACCAGCGTGATGCCGGCGCTTTCGACCGCGACGTCCGCGCCGGTGCCCATGGCGATGCCGACATCGGCTCCGGCAAGCGCCGGCGCATCGTTGACGCCGTCGCCGGCCATGGCGATGCCGGCGCCCCTGGCGCGCAGTTCGTCGACAAGTGCCGCCTTCCGATCCGGCAGCAGCCCGGCGCGGACCTCGTCGATGCCGAGCCTGCCGGCGATCGCTTTTGCCGTGCGCTCGTTGTCGCCGGTCGCCATGATGATCCTCAAGCCCTTGTCGTGCAGCGCCTTGATCGCCTCGGCCGTGGTTGCCTTGAGCGGATCGGCGACGGCAACCAGGCCGGCAAGCTTGCCGCCGACGGCAACGAACATCGCCGTCTTGCCTTCGGCCTGCAGCGCCTCCGCGCTGGCGGAAACGGGCGCGGTGTCGACGCCGAGGTCGGCCATCATCGCCGCATTGCCGAGCGCAACCTTCCTGCCGGACACGGTACCGGCAACGCCCTTGCCGGTTATCGCCTCGAAGTCCTCGGCACCTGCAAGCTTGGCGCCGCGTTCGGCGGCACCTTCGACGATCGCCTCGGCGAGCGGGTGTTCCGAGCCCTTTTCGAGCGTCGCGGCGAGCGCCAGCAATTCATTCTCCGCAATGCCTTCGGCGGCGACGACATCGGTCAGCCGCGGCCGGCCCTCGGTCAAGGTGCCGGTCTTGTCGACGATCAGTGTGTCGACGGAGGCGAAGCGCTCCAACGCCGCCGCTTCCTTGATCAGCACGCCGGCATGCGCGCCGCGGCCGGTCGCAGTCATGATCGACATCGGCGTGGCCAAGCCGAGCGCGCAGGGACAGGCGATGATCAGCACCGACACCGCCGACACGATGGCGTAGGCCAGGCTGGGCTCGGGGCCGAAGAGCGACCATACAATGAAGGCGATGATCGCCACCAGCACGACAGCCGGCACGAAGTAAAAGGAAACTCGATCTGCCAGCCCCTGGATCGGCGCGCGCGAGCGCTGCGCCTTGGCGACCATTTCGACGATGCGCGAAAGCGTGGTCTCGGCGCCGACCTTTTCGGCACGCATGATGAGGGAGCCGTTCTTGTTGAGCGTCCCGCCGGTGAGCGAATCGCCCTCCGACTTCTCGATCGGCAGCGGCTCGCCGGTGATCATCGATTCGTCGATGGCCGAGCGCCCCTCGTGCACGATGCCGTCGACCGGCACGGCGTCACCAGGGCGGATACGGAGCCTGTCCCCGGTCTTGACGCTGTCGAGCGGCACGTCCTTTTCGGTCCCGTCAGCGCCGATCAGGCGCGCCGTCTTCGGCGCGAGGTCGAGCAAGGCGCCAATGGCCGAGCCCGTGCGCTCGCGGGCTCTGAGTTCCAGCACCTGGCCGAGGAACACCAGCGCGACGATGACCGCGGCCGCCTCGAAATAAACCGGCACGCTGCCGTCATGGCCGCGAAATTGGTGCGGGAAGACATCCGGGAACAGCGTCGCGACAAGGCTGAAGAGATAGGCAGCGCCGACGCCGAGCGAAATCAGCGTCCACATATTGGGACTGCGGTTGAGCAGCGATTCCCAGCCACGATGGAAGAACGGAAACGCCGCCCACAGCACCACCGGACTCGCCAGCGCCAGTTCTGCCCATGTCTTCGTGCGGCCGTCGACGAAACTTTCGAAGCTGACGCCCAGCATCGGCGCCATTGCGATGATCAGAAGCGGCAGCGAAAGCACGGCGCTGACCCGGAAGCGGCGGGTGAAATCGACAAGCTCCGGATTCGGGCCTTCGTCGCCGGAGGGCACGCCCATCGGCTCCAGCGCCATGCCGCAGATCGGGCAGGAGCCGGGCCTGTCGCGGATGATCTCGGGATGCATCGGACAGGTGTATTGCGTGCCCTTAGGCATCGGCTGCGGCGCAGGCCGGCCGGCAAGGTACTTTGCCGGCTCGGCTTCGAACTCGTCCTTGCATCCGGCCGAACAGAAATAGAAACCCTGCCCCTCGTGTCGGACAAAATGCCTGGCGCTCGCGCGGTCGACATTCATGCCGCAGACGGGATCGGTGGCCGTCAGATATTTGTCCGGCTCGGCCTGGAACTTCGTGCGGCAGCGCTCGCTGCAGAAATGAAAGGTCCTGCCGCCATGCTCGGCCGCCGGCTTGCCGGCCGCCGGATCGACCGCCATGCCGCAGACGGGGTCGCGAATCACCGCTTCGGTCGCAGGCCGAGCATTCTTCCCCGAACAGCAGGATGCGCCGTGCGCATGATGATGGTTATGGTCGGAATGGGTCATCAGCAAATGCCTCGGAACTCTCGGATTGAGGCGGAGGTAGTCCTTCCATTAACTGGAAGGTCAAGGGTCAATTTCGATTTTTTAGTCTATAAAGTTGATCGGCTGAGCGTCGAACGCACCTTCCGCGTGATGGAATTCGGCCTGTCGCACGCCCCATACACAGCGCGAAGAAAACGCGCTATAGACGCCGCCGAATGGCCAAGATCTCCCTCAAACTCGACGAAATCATCGATGGCGACGCTTTGCGCCGCGACATGACTGCGCTGACGGCGCCGAGCGCAGGCGACGGCTCCGGCAAGGCTGCCCGCACAGCGGTTCTCCAACTGCTCAAGGGCAAGCTCGCGGAAGGGCGAACGATCGCCGAGGCGATGCTGAAGCAGGATGGCGGCGGCCATGCCTGCGCCGAGCGGCTGTCGCATCTGATGGACGAGCTGATCCGGGCGCTTTACGACTTCGCGGCCACCCACGTCTACCAGGTCAAGAACCGCTCCGCCGCCGAGCGCATGGCGGTCGTCGCGGTCGGCGGCTACGGCCGCGGCACGCTGGCGCCGGGCTCCGACATCGACCTGTTGTTCCTGCTCCCTTACAAGCAGACGCCGTGGGGCGAGCAGATCGTCGAATACATGCTCTACATGCTGTGGGACATGGGGCTGAAGGTCGGCCACGCCACCCGCAACATCGAAGAGTGTCTGAGGCTCTCGCGCACCGACATCACTGTCCGCACCTCGATCCTGGAAGCGCGCTTCCTGTGGGGCGAACGCAAGCTCTACGACGAACTGCTCACCCGCTTCGACCACGAAGTGGTGCGCACCACCGGACCCGAATATGTGCAGGCCAAGCTCGCCGAACGCGACGAGCGCCACGCCAAGGCGGGCGAGAGCCGATACCTCGTCGAGCCCAATGTCAAGGACGGCAAGGGCGGCTTGCGCGATCTGCAGACGCTGTTCTGGATCGGCAAATACTTCTATCGCGTGCGTACCGGCCAGGAACTGGTCGAGAAAGGCGTCTTCACCGAAGCCGAGTATCGCGAATTCCAGAAGGCCGAGGACTTCCTGTGGGCGGTGCGCTGCCATATGCATTTCCTCACCGGCAAGGCGGAAGAGCGGCTGCATTTCGACATCCAGCGCGAGATCGCCGAGCGGCTGGGCTATACGACGCATCCCGGGCTGTCGGCTGTCGAGCGCTTCATGAAGCACTACTTCCTGGTCGCCAAGGATGTCGGGGATCTCACCCGCATCTTCTGCGCCGCGCTCGAGGAAGAGCAGGCCAAGCATGTGCCCGGCTTCAACCGCATCTTCCTCACCTTCTCGCGGCGCAAGCGCAAGCTTGCCGGCACGTCCGATTTCATTGTCGACAACCACCGCATCAACATTGCCGACGACAGCGTGTTCGAACGCGATCCGGTCAACCTGCTTCGGCTGTTCTGGTTCGCCGACAAGCACGGGCTGGAGTTCCACCCCGACGCGCTGAAGCTGCTTACCCGGTCGCTCGGCCTGGCCAACAAGTCGCTCAGGCGCGACGAGGAGGCCAACCGGTTGTTCCTCGATATCCTGACCTCGGACCGCAATGCCGAGCTCAACCTCAGGCGCATGAACGAGGCGGGGCTGCTCGGCAAGCTGATCCCCGACTTCGGCAAGATCGTCGCCATGATGCAGTTCTCGATGTACCACCATTATACGGTGGACGAGCATCTCATCCGCTGCATTGGCGTGCTGGCCGAGATCGAGCGCGGCGACGGCGCCAAGGTGCATCCGCTGTCGCACTCGCTGATGCCGGGGCTGAAGAAGAGCCGCGAGGCGCTCTATGTCGCGGTGCTCCTGCACGACATCGCCAAGGGCCGGCCGGAGGACCATTCGGAGGCCGGCGCCAGGATCGCGCGACGCATCTGCCCGCATATGGGGCTGTCGGCCGCCGACACGGAGACCGTCGCCTGGCTGGTCGAAAACCATCTCGTGATGTCGATGACGGCGCAGACGCGCGACCTCAACGACCGCAAGACGATCGAGGATTTTGCCTCGATCGTGCAATCGGTGGAGCGGCTGAAGCTGCTTCTGATCCTGACCGTCTGCGACATTCGGGGCGTCGGACCCGGCGTGTGGAACGGCTGGAAGGGACAATTGCTGCGCACGCTCTATTTCGAGACCGAGTTGCTCTTGACCGGGGGCTTCTCCGAAGTGTCGCGCGCCGAGCGCACCTCCGCCGCGCGCGAGCGGCTCGCCGAGGCGCTTTCCGCATGGCCGGCGAAGGAGCGCAAGCGCTATGTCGCCCAGCACTACGAAAACTATCTGCTGACCGTCGACCTGCCCGACCAGTTGCGCCACGCCGAATTCGTCCGCGAGGCGGATGTGGCCGGCAGGAAGCTCGCCACCATTGTGAAGACGCATGAGTTCGAAGCGGTAACCGAGATCACCGTGCTGGCGCCGGACCATCCGCGCCTGCTGTCGGTGATCGCCGGCGCCTGTGCCGCGGCCGGCGGCAACATCGTCGATGCGCAGATCTTCACCACCTCTGACGGGCGGGCGCTGGACACCATTTTGATCTCCAGAGAATTCGATCGCGACGAGGACGAGCGGCGGCGGGCCGAACGCGTCGGCAAGCTGATCGAGGACGTGCTGTCCGGCAAGAGCTGGCTGCCCGAGATGATCGAGAAGCGGGCCAAGCCGAAGCGCGGCGCCAAGGCCTTCCGCATTCCGCCGCGCGCCGAGATCCGCAACACGCTGTCGAACCGTTTTTCCGTGATCGAAATCGAGGGGCTGGACCGGCCCGGCCTGCTCTCAGAGGTCACCGGCGCGCTGTCGGACCTTTCGCTCGATATCGCCTCGGCCCACATTACCACTTTCGGCGAAAAGGTCATCGACACCTTCTATGTCACCGACCTTACCGGCCAGAAGATCGACAGCCCGACGCGCACGGCCACGATCCACAAGCGGCTGATCGACACACTCGAAGGCAACGCGCCCGAACGCAACGGCAAGGCCAAGGCGGCGGCCGCCGAGTGATCATCACCATCCATTTGACGCAATTCCGCAGGCAGTCATCCTCCGCATGAGCCTTGTCAAAAAATTCGCCACCGTCGCCTCCGGCACGCTGATGAGCCGCGCGCTGGGTTTCGGCCGCGAGATGCTGATGGCGGCGGCCCTCGGCACCGGACCGGTCGCCGACGCCTTCAACGCCGCCTTCCAGTTTCCCAACACCTTCCGCCGGCTGTTCGCCGAAGGCGCCTTCAACGCCGCCTTCGTGCCGCTGTTCGCCAAGGAGATCGAAACGCACGGCACCGACGGCGCAAAGCGCTTCTCGGAGGAAGTGTTCGGCGTGCTGTTCTCGGCGCTTCTGGCGCTCACCATCGCCATGGAACTGGCGATGCCGCTGATCGTCCGCTACCTGGTGGCGCCCGGCTTTGCCGACATTCCGGGCAAGTTCGAGACGACCGTCCGGCTGGCGACGATCATGTTTCCCTATCTGATCTGCATGTCGCTCGGCGCCATGATGGCCGGCATGCTGAACTCGCTGCGCCGCTATTTCGCCGCGGCCATCGCCCCCGCTTTCCTTAACATTATCCTGATCAGCGTGCTCGCCTATGCCTGGTATCATGGGCTCGACGCGCATGATGTCGGCTTCGGCCTATCCTGGGGCGTGCTGGCGGCGGGCATCGTGCAGCTCGCCATCGTCTGGGTAGCGGTGCGCCATGCCGGCATCTCGATCGGCTTCCGCCGACCCAAGATGACGCCGAACGTCAAGCGGCTCCTGATCCTGGCGCTGCCGGCCGCTATTACCGGCGGCATCACCCAAATCAACCAGCTGATCGGCACGGCGATTGCCTCCGGGCAGAACAGCGCCGTGTCATCGCTCGCCTATGCCGATCGCATCTACCAGCTGCCGCTCGGCGTCGTCGGCGTTGCGGTGGCGATCGTGCTGCTGCCGGAGCTGTCGCGGGCTTTGAAATCGGGCAATCTGATCGAGGCGGCCAATCTGCAGAACCGCTCGGTCGAGTTCACGCTGTTCATGACCTTGCCGGCGGCCGCGGCGCTTTGGGTGATGTCGGAGCCGATCGTGCGGCTGGTCTATGAGCGCGGCGCCTTCGCCGCCAACCATTCGACGCCGATCGTCGCCTCGATCCTGGCGATCTTCGGCCTCGGCCTGCCGGCCTTCGTGCTGATCAAGGCCTTCACGCCCGGCTATTTCGCGCGCGAGGACACGCGCACGCCGATGATCTTCGCCGCCATCTCCGTCGGCGTGAACGTCGCCACCGCGCTGAGCTTGTTTCCTTCGATGGGCGCGCCGGGCATCGCCGTCGCCTCGGCCGTCGCCGGCTGGGTCAACGCGGCTTTGCTGCTCGGCATGTTGATAAAGCGCGGCCACTGGGGTCGTGACATACCGCTCTTGAAGCGCATTCCCCGGCTGGTGCTGTCGGCTGTTGTGATGGCGGTCGCGCTCTATTTCGCCGAGCACTATTTCGCGGCAAGGCTCGGACCCGGCTCGCCGCTGGTGATCAAGGCGACGACGCTGCTCGCGCTTGTCGGCGGGGGTGCGGCGCTCTACTTCATCACCGCCTTCGGCACCGGCGGCGCCGATTTCGGCATGATCCGTCGGAACGTGAAGCGCGGCACGGGGAAATCTGCGCCGCGGAAATCGAACACCGGCTTGGACGAATAACTCGAGCTGGCTTTCAGCAACAGCGGTCTTGATCCCGCATTCGCCTTCGTCCATAAGCCCGCCGTCGCAAGACTTTCGCCGCGCGGTTTCCAGCCGCATGATTGGCTCCAAAAAGTCTGCAACTTTTTGGAATCATGCATATACGGCCCTCCACAAGCCATGAGGAAATCATGTCCGCCTTCAAGCCCCTCGTCTTCTCGGGCGTCCAGCCGACCGGCAATTTGCATCTGGGCAACTATCTCGGTGCCATCAAGAAATTCGTCGCCCTCCAGGAACAATCCGACTGCATCTATTGCGTCGTCGACCTGCATTCGCTGACGGCGCAGCTCGTGCACCAGGACCTTGGCGACCAGACGCGCTCGATCACCGCAGCCTTCCTGGCATCGGGCATCGACCCCAAGAAGCACATCGTCTTCAATCAGTCGCGGGTCATCCAGCACGCCGAGTTGGCCTGGATCTTCAACTGCGTGGCGCGCATCGGCTGGATGTACCGGATGACGCAGTTCAAGGACAAAGCCGGCAAGGACCGCGAGAACGCCTCGCTCGGCCTGCTCGCCTATCCGAGCCTGATGGCCGCCGACATCCTGCTCTACCGCGCCACCCATGTGCCGGTGGGCGAGGACCAGAAGCAGCATCTGGAATTGACCCGCGACATCGCGCAAAAATTCAACAACGACTTCTCGGAGAAGATCGCGGCGCTTGGCGTCGGCGTCGAGATGCAGGTCGGCGAAGAGACGGTGAACGGATACTTCCCGATCACCGAACCGGTGATCGGCGGTCCTGCGGCGCGCATCATGAGCCTGCGCGACGGCTCGAAGAAGATGTCGAAGTCGGACCCGTCGGACCTGTCGCGCATCAATCTCACCGACGATGCCGACACAATCTCGAAGAAGATCCGCAAGGCCAAGACCGATCCGGAGGCCTTGCCGAGTGAAGTCGACGGGTTGGAAAGCCGGCCGGAAGCCGAAAACCTGGTCGGCATCTATGCCGGCCTCGCCGAAATTTCCAAAGCCGACGTGCTGAAGGAATATGGCGGCCAGCAGTTTTCCGTGTTCAAGCCGGCGCTGGCCGACCTCGCGGTTGAAAAGCTCGCGCCGATCGCCTCGGAGATGCGCCGCATCGAGGGCGACCGCGCCTATGTCGACGCCGTGCTCGAGGACGGCGGCGAGCGCGCCCGCGCGATCGCCGAAGGCACGATGAAGACGGTGCGCGACATCATCGGCCTGTTGCAGGACTGATCGGTCCTCGCTGGTTGACCGGGATCGCCATACCGGCCGGCGGCTTGCCGCCGGTCCGTGGCGGTGGCAGATTGCGGCCGAATTGATACCGAGCGGACAGACATGGTTTCCAAACGCCTCAGCCGTGAAGCCGGACATCGCCGCAAATTCCTGGCGATCATCGACGATACGCCGGAATGCGAGCGCGCGGTCGCCTACGCATCGACGCGCGCACAGAGCACCAGCGGCGTGCTGGTCCTGCTCTACGTGATCGAGCCGGACGATTTCCAGCATTGGCTGGGGGTTGAGAAGATCATGCGCGAGGAAGCCAACGCGACCGCGCGCGCGGCGCTCGACACCTATGCCAGCAAGGTGCGCCAGAAGGTCGGCATCGAGCCGGAACTGGTGGTGCGCGAAGGCAAGCCGACCGAGGAAATCCACAAGCTCATCGAGGAAGACCAGGACATCGCCATCCTGGTGCTGGCGGCCGGCGCCGGCAAGGAAGGTCCGGGGCCACTGGTGAGTGCGGTGGCCGGCCGGGGCGCCGCCTTCCCCATCCCGGTTACCGTGGTGCCGCAGAACCTCTCCGACGAGGAAATCGAGAGCCTGGCCTGAATTGGGAAGGCCCCTCCGGCCCGATTGGAACGTCGCCGATCCGCAGATACACATCGATGTTATCAACCAGCCCATAGCCCTTGGCCCGTGTCGGCGGCGCGCCATTTGGAATGGTCACGGAAACGGCCATTCCAAAGGAGCGCCGGTGGACGAATCAACCCGGAAAGCAGGGCGTAGCGGCACGTCAAAGCCGCGAAACGCTGGGACTGGATCACCGGTGCAGCCGCGCTCGCAGGCAGCGCGATCGCAGCAAAAAGCCCGGCAGACGCCTCATGCGCAGCAGGAGCGCAGGCACCGCGTGCTCGCCAAGGGGCACCCGGCCATGGTGGACAGCATCGCCGGCGCGATTACGGTCAAGAATCTCGATCTCTACTATGTCGTCGCTCCCGACGCCCAGATACCGCTGAAAGGCGAGCACGGCTTCGGGCTCTATTTCCACGACTGCCGTTTCCTCGGCGGCTATGAGATGACGCTGGGCGGTTTGCCGCCGATCGTGTTGGCCTCGACCGCGCAAAGAGGTTACGCCGCGCTTTTCGAACTGGCCAATCCCGACCTGCATTGCGATGGGGGGCGACTGATCCCCAAGGACGAGCTCGGCATCCGCTGGGAGCGCATTCTCGATGCGGAGCAAACACGCGTGCGAGAGGTTCTGACCATCCAGAATTTCGGCCACGAGCCGCATGGCTTTCCGCTGGCCCTGCACTTCGGCGCCGGCTTCGAGGACATTTTCAATGTGCGCGGACTGGTGCCGAAGAACCTCGGCAGGTGCGAGCGGCCCGCCTGGTGCGACGGCAGCCTCCACTTTGTCTATCACGGCGCCGACCACGTTCGCAGAACGGCAACAATCGGTTTCTTGCCGGCACCCGATGCCATGCACAGAACCGCGGCCGAGTTCCAGTTCGATGTTGCGCCAGGAGAAAAGCGCACCATCGCGATCACCATAGAATTGAGGGAACTGTCGGAAGAGCCGGAGGCCGAGCAAATGAGCCAGCACCCGGCGTTTGCCCTCGAGGGCTTTGCCGGGACGGTTCAGGCGGATACTGAAAAATGGCTGGAGCAACACACGAAGTTCGACAGCGACAGCCTGCTGCTCAACAGCATCATGGACCGTTCGCTGCGCGATCTCGCGGTGCTCAGGTCGGATCTTGGCAAGAGGGAGTATTTCGCAGCCGGTGTGCCGTGGTACGTCGCGCTGTTTGGACGCGACAGCCTGATCGTCGCGCTCGAGATGCTCGCCTTCCAGCCGGAGATCGCCGCCCAGACGCTGCGCCTTCTCGCCGGCTATCAGGGACGTCGAACGGATCGATGGCGAGAGGAGCAGCCCGGCAAGATCCTGCATGAGCTGCGCGTCGGCGAGCTCGCTCGCGCGGGCAATGTCCCGCATGCCAGATTCTACTGCACGGTGGACGCGACCCCGCTCATCCTGCTGCTTCTCGGCCGCTATGCCGCGTGGACAGGCGACGTGGGGCTCTTCCGCGAACTGCGGGAGCCGGTGGAAAAGGCCTTGGGCTGGATCGCCAGGGCCGGAGACGGGCATGGCGAAGGCTATGTCAAATACCGGACCATCTCGGAAAGCGGTCTCGTCAACCAGGGGTGGAAGGATTCGGCCGACGCGATCGTCAGGACCGACGGCAGCATCGCCAGGCCGCCGATCGCGCTGGTCGAGGTGCAGGGCTATGTGTTTGCGGCCAAGCATGCCATCGCCGATCTCTACGAACGCATTGGCGAGCGCAACAGCGCCAGGCAGGTTCGCGGCGAGGCCGAAAAGCTTCGGACACGGTTCAACCGCGACTTCTGGTGCGAGGACCTGGACACTTTCGCGCTGGCGCTCGAGGCGCGCGGCCGCCCGGTCGCGGTCGTTTCCTCCAACCCGGGCCATGCGCTGTGGACCGGTATCGCGGATCGGGGCAAGGGCCGCCGAACCGTGCGGCGGCTGATGCAGGACGACATGTTCAACGGCTGGGGCGTGCGCACGCTCTCGAGCGCGGAGCGGCGCTACAATCCCGTCGGATATCATCTCGGCACCGTCTGGCCGCATGACAATGCGCTGCTGGCGGCCGGCTGCCGGCGGTATGGCGAGGACGGCGCGGCGCTGAGGACCTTCACCGCCATTGTCGAAGCGGCGATGCACTTCCGCCATCACCGGCTGCCGGAGGCGATGGCGGGCTTTCAGCGCAACGATTTCCAGGTGCCGGTGCACTATCCCGTGGCCTGCCACCCGCAGGCATGGGCAGCGGGCGCGGTGCCGTTCCTGGTGACCACCTGCCTCGGCCTGGAGCCCGACGCCTTCGCAAACAGGCTGCGGATCGTGCGGCCGCGACTGCCCGATTTCGTCAGCCGCATCGAGCTTCGCGGGCTGCGGGTCGGCGAGGCAAGCGCCGACCTCGAATTCATGCGCACGGCGGACGGCGCCGAGGTGAACATCCAGAAGACGAGTGGACAACTCAGCGTGGAAGTCGGAGGATAGGCTTGCCGTGGCGAAGCGCTCCGCCGGGGCAAAAACATTCCGCCAGCCAGCCGTTCGGGCGACGCGTTTCGCTTGAATGTCCAGCCGATAGAGCCTATTTAGAACTATTCCAAACTATCGGCCCGGAAGGGCCTGGAGATATCCATGTTCATCCAGACCGAATCGACGCCGAACCCGGCGACGCTGAAATTCCTGCCCGGCAAGGAAGTGCTGCGCGACGGCACCGCCGACTTCCGCGACGCCGAAGGCGCCGCGCAGGCTTCGCCGCTGGCCGGCCGGCTGTTCGAGATCCCCGGCGTCACCGGCGTCTTCTTCGGCTACGACTTCATCACCGTGACCAAGGACGGTCCCGACTGGCAGCACCTGAAGCCGGCGATCCTCGGCGCCATCATGGAGCATTTCATGTCCGGCGCGCCGGTCATGGCTTCGGCGGCCCCGGCCAACGATGCCGGCCAGGCCGGCGAGTTCTACGACAAGGCGGATGAGGAGCTGGTGCTGACCATCAAGGAGCTGCTCGACACCCGGGTGCGCCCGGCGGTCGCGCAGGATGGTGGCGACATCACCTTCCGCGGCTTCGAGAACGGCACCGTGTTCCTGCACATGAA
>NZ_RZSN01000049.1:0-34646 GCF_003997315.1 Mesorhizobium sp. M1A.F.Ca.IN.020.04.1.1 | reverse complement strand
GGCTATCTCGCCGATGTCCTCACCAGGATCGTCAATGGCCACCCGAACAGCCAGATCGACGACCTGCTGCCCTGGGCCTACATCCCGGCTCCCGAACTCAGGGCCGTGGCCTGAGAACAGCGCTTACACTTAGCCTGTGTCCGGGAGCAGACATCGGGATTAAACATGCTGGAGGTTTTGGTCGCACCTCATCTCACGTCGTGAAGCGAAGGTAGCTTCCGGTA
Organism: Mesorhizobium sp. M1A.F.Ca.IN.020.04.1.1; assembly: GCF_003997315.1. Lineage (NCBI taxonomy): Bacteria > Pseudomonadati > Pseudomonadota > Alphaproteobacteria > Hyphomicrobiales > Phyllobacteriaceae > Mesorhizobium > Mesorhizobium sp. M1A.F.Ca.IN.020.04.1.1. Next base: position 34,422 of record NZ_RZSN01000049.1, on the reverse strand, counting down.
GCAGCCGACACTCGCGCTTTCCGCACGCTAGTGAGCTGCAGGGCTGAGTTGATCGCCGAGACGCTTCAGCTCAGCTCCGTTAGTCGCTTATTCTCCAGATAAGCGCGCCATCTGCGGGTGAGTTTGCCGCGACGGAGTTGATATATACCCGGCAAAGCGACTGGTGCGCCTTCGACGACCGCATTGTAGTCCGACAGGAGTAGCAGCAGGTCCGGCTCTGTGTAGCCACGTGCGGCCGCACTTTCGACGCGTTGGAGGACATCATCGATAGCGTCGGCGGCGTTCTTGTGTGCGATCATCGTGCCGACTGTATCGGACGAAAGCAGAAAAACTAGTGCCGCCACCAGCACGCGCGCAAGTGAGACCTGTGCGTCGGTGGACATCGAAGACATAGCATGCCAGAGCGTGAAGCCCATCAGAAGCGCAACCGCAACCAGCACGAGGCGCATCGCTTGGGCACTCGCGCGCTGCAAGTCGCGCGTCCAATATGCTGATTCTTCAATCAACTCGGCCAGGCGGAAATAACTCGGCTCTGCGCGGCTCGCAAAGTAGCTTTCCTCGCGCACCATTGGCTTGTTTTCGATGGGTGCGGTGAAGCCGTCAAAGATTCTAAGCCGCTGCTCTGCCGAGAATCGTGCATTGAGACCGCTCGCCAAGAGCACCGCCCGGCGCGCTTGGTCGCCAGCCGAGCGGTGCTTCCGCTGCCTGCGGCCCAGCAAGAGCCAAAAGCCGGCAAGCCCGAAGCCGATGAGCGCGAAGTTGAGAAGGGTGGCGTTGTCACTGGAATAGACTGAGATTGCGGCGATGGCCGCAACACCAAATTGGGCGGCAAGTGCCAGGTTCTGATGCCTGCGCACGGTTCAGCTCCGCACGCTGATGGGTCAGCAGGCGGTCATTGCTAAACGCCGCCGCTGCATGACGCAGAACCTCGGCGACAAAGCTAGACTTACCTCGAGTGTAGGCCTTGGCGTCGGTCGGATACGCCTGCGCAAGGCGTTGCTTGAGAGCGGCATAGCGGCTCGCTAGGTCTGGATCGCCGGACAACTCGTCGCGAAATACAATCATGTCCTGTCCCCAAGAGTTGCCGTTGGGAACTAGGTGAAGGTGAAAGGGCGTGACGGGATCGGGTTTCACAAGAAAAATGCGCGGTGGGTTATCGCAACTCTCCTCCTCGACATAGCCCGCTGTTTTCAGCGTTGCGGCGACTTGTTGTGCTTCTGACCAGTCGAGAAGGGAGACCAGGAGGTCGATACACGGCTTGCCCATAAGACCGCGGATCGCCGTAGATCCTACATGATCAATAAATGCCCGCGCCGGTGCAATGACAGCGCGGATCGCCTCCGCCTCGCCGGCACAACGCGCGGCCCATTCTTCGTCGTGCGCGACAATGCGTACCGTATCATGCGCAGCCATTTTCTCTCCACGCATGGCAGAACCAAACACCCTGGATCTTGTACTGCTCGACCACATTACCATGGACGCCATAATACGTGTTCGGCTTGGTCACCGCACGCGTGCTACGCATCGGTTTCTCGCAATCTATCCAAAAGCATTCGTCCCCGTGTGAGAGTTAAATTCTTATTTTCACTCTCGGTCGTGTAAAGCAGATTATCTCGTTCGTGTTCGCAAACCCGAGCGGCTGTTTCCTTGGCTTTCCGTACCTCTCCTTCCGCCAATGAGAGTCCGTCGGGAACGTGAGCGTTTCGACAGCCATTGGGGACTAGCACATATCAAGAGGGGGCAGTGTGAAACTTGTAAATGACTTCAAAAACTTTCTATCCGATACCGTCAATCTCAATCAAACCCGTATTACACTGCTTGAGGACCGAGCGGAGACGATTAATAGCTTTCTTCGAGCATCCGACTGGGAACCGACAATCTCCACCTTCATCGAGCAGGGCTCTTGGGCGCACGACACTATCATCCGCCCGGTGGATGGCGGAGAATTCGACGCCGATCTGCTCGTCAGGGTTCGGCCGGTCGATGGCTGGAGTGCCGCTCAATACGTGAAGGACCTCGGGCGCGTTTTCCTTGAGAGCGGACGATATGCCGACAAGACAGTCGTTTATGATTACTGCGTCACGATCACCTATGCGGACGATTGTAAGATTGATATCGCTCCGCTGGTGATGGACCGCGAGTACCGAGGAACGCTCGAAGTCTGCGACAAGCGCAATGATAAGTTCGACGAATCCCAGCCCATCGAATACACTCGATGGATGCGCGAGAAGAACGGGTACTCGGGTAATAACTCGTTTCGCAAGGCGACCCGGCTCATCAAATACATCAGGGACATCAAGAAGCGTTTCAGTTGCCAGTCGGTTCTTCTAACGACACTCGTCGGTCACCGGATCGAGTGGTTCGACAAGGATTCGGACGGGTTCGCGGACACGCCAACCGCGTTGCAGACAATCATGGGTAGGCTCGACGACTGGCTGCAGGCACGGCCGGACAAGCCGGGGGTCAACAACCCTTCGCTCCCCACCGAGGATTTTGCCGACCTGTGGAACGACACCCAGTACGCGAACTTCCGAAACTTCGTGAACAAGTACCGGAAGTGGATCGATGAAGCGATCGATGCCGAGACCCGCTCCGACAGCATCGAGAAATGGCGCAAGGTCTTCGGCGACGATTTTGCGAAGGGAGAGAACGTAAAGAAGGCGGAGGCTTCTGCGATGCAGCAGGCCAGTGCGCTTCTCATGGAAGGGGCAGCCCACCTTGATAGCCTAGTCGACAACGTAATTGACTTTGGTATCAGCATCCTCCCATTGTGGTTCCGGACGCCATCCCACCTCCAGGCCCCGCGTTGGCAGCCCGCCGAGCAGGTTTCCCGGAATGTCCAAGTCTTCGCCGAATATCGCGCGTCCCAGTATTCCGGCAAGGGACATCCGATCAATTCAGGCGAGGCGTTACCCCCGCGGGGTGGTCTCTGGTTCGACGTCCGTGTCAACAAGTTCCAGACGGTGCCGGCTGACTGCTACGTACGGTGGCGCATCACCAATACCGGGGCAGTGGCGATGGCCCTCAAGAAAGGGCGGGGCGGCTTCGAGAAGCCTACCGACGGTGATCGTCGCTGGGAAGCGCTCGAATATCGCGGCGTCCACATGGCGGAAGCATTCATCATCCGTAGAAGCGATGATCGGCTCGTTGGTTTTAGCGAGCCATTCTACGCTGTGATCAAGTAGGTTGAGGAAAGGGAGCTATCGATGCCCAGGGTAGATACGGTAGGTGGCAACTACTACAAGCCCCTCGAGCGGGCCGAAGCTGTCGGATCTGGACTGTTCTGGGTGGTTTCGATCCTCTCGATTGCGGCGCTTTTCGCCGACAAGGTGGCCTATCCGATTGTCTACGATATCGTGCAGATCGTCTTCATCGTTTGCGTGCTGCTGTTCTTTTTCCAGGGACAGGTCCAGAAGCTCTATCTCTTTCCTCGTGCCGAAGACAAACGCCGGCAGGAATTGCTGTCGAACAGTTACGGCGTGACGCTGACGCATGAAGAGACAGTCGGCTACTACAATAATGACCAGACAAACCCGTTGAAGCGCCTCGCGGCGTCGGTCATGGAAAGCACGTTCTTCACGCGCGAGATTGTTCGAAAGATGCTCGTCGGACAGCGAACGAAGACCGCAGGTTACCTCGTCATCTACTTCGTCGCCGTCTTGAATCGCTCCACGAATCTCGAAGTCCTTGCTGTCGCGGCTCAGGCGGTCTTCAGTGAGGATATCATCGCCCGGTGGCTCCGGATGGAATGGCTCCGTATCCGCAGCGAGCAGGTTTTCGATAATCTAACTCGACTGTTCACAGGAAAGCAGGCCTTCTCGCGACCCGCAGCTCAATCGCAGGCGATCGACTTTTTCTCGTTCTATGAGACGACCAAATCTACGGCCGCGATCCTTCTCTCATCTAGGCTGTTTCATAAGCACAACGCGCGCCTGACGAAGGAATGGGATCAGATTCGCGGTCGTCTCGGAATCTGAGGCAAACATGGTCACAACTATATCGGAGGGCTTTCGCCAATTCAGAACAAACCTTGAAATCACAAGTCTTCAGGAAAGCACTACGTCCAGCCGTCAGCAGAACGTGCGGGACACGGTCGCCGAAGATTTCGAAGTTCTCGAATCCTTTCTGACCGGGTCCTATCGCCGAAACACGATGATCGCACCCCTCACTACGGCAGACATCGACGTCTTCATCGTGCTCGATCCGAAATACTACACGGACCAAAGCCAGCATGCACTGCTGTCATCCGTGATGACGACACTCAAGAAGAGGTATCCGAAGACACCGAAAATAAAGCCCGACGGCCAAGCGGTGACCATCACCTTCACGGATTTCAAGGTCGATGTCGTTCCGGGCTTTTATCGAACTGGCGGTGGGTTTCTTATTCCCGACTCGCACCTGAAGAGATGGATTCCCACGGATCCGAAGAAGCACGTCGACTTGTGGTCCGCGTCCAACAAAGCTCACCACGGCTCACTCGTGCCACTGATCAAGATGCTGAAGTGCTGGAACCGCGAGAAGGGAAATCTCTTCCGCTCCTTTCATCTGGAGGTCCTAGTGCGCCATGTTCTGAAGGACGTCACTATCACCGACTATCCGAGCGGCGCTCGATGGGGATTCGACAAAATGAGGGACAAGGTCTGGACCAAGATTGCCGATCCCGCCGGCTACAGCGACGACGTCGCTTCCTATCTCGCTAAGTCCGAGGCCGACAGGATGATCGCCGCTCTCGACCAGGCGTATCGGCGGGCCCGTACTGCGGAAAACTACTCGAACCAGGGATATGCGAAGCTGGCGATCGACGAATGGCGGTCGATTTTTGCTGACTATTTCCCCGCATACGGATGAGGCGACCACACTCGAAGAACGAAAAACGGGCAGCAGTCTTAAGCCTCGGGCTGGTTGCATGTTAGTTTCCAACAAACCAACTCGGAATGTCACTGCTCGACTAGGGGAAACTTGATGGATGAGGAAGCCGCCCAGGAGAGCGCGCTACAGAGGCGCCTAGGCAAGCTGCTGGCCGAAGCGTATGATGAAGTCGTATCTGCCATTCTTTCCAAGCTTGAGGGTGGCGGCAAACCATCCAAGGTGAGCAGATATCCGACCTTCTCGCTGCATAACAACGGCATGGCATCGTTGGGCGATGGCGCTTGGACGGGGGTGGGTCCGCTAGAATATGCTTCACTGCTCGAACCTCCCTACAACGACCCTGAGGCGCGTCAGTTAGGCAAGTTCCCACCCATTCGTTTCCCTGCAGTGGCGAGGCTGGCAGCGTTCGCCCTTGAATACCCCGAAATCGCCCGCATTCCCCCGACGGGATCCGACGCGGAAAATCCGTTAGCAAGGGTCGCTATCGACCTTCTAGTCGCGCGGGCTGCGGATGTTCATTTTCTTCGCTTCGGCGCGGCCCCCGCGACGGACGCGACCCGCGCTGTTGTTCTGAAGCCGCTTTTCAAAGGATTGTTTGACTCGCGCCTGAAGCTTGCGGTGCTCGCGCCGATCGCACTCGTCCGGTTCGACTTCGACCGGGTGCGCCTCGGACCCTCTGCCTATATCATGCGAATGTCGCCAGATTTTCAACGAGCGCGATGGGAGATGAAGGCCTACGGCGCTAACGGTCATGACCAAGTGCTCGCGGCCGCGACCCATGCTTTCGTGCTTACCGGATGGGACGTTCCGAACGGCAATTGGATCGAGCTTAGCCAGACACTATCGAACTTCAGCTCGGAAGCACGCGAGCGCATCGATGCGCTATTCGCTGCGCTCCGGCTCGAGACCGGGATCGAGACTGGATATGCGCAGGAAATCCGGCTTGCGAGGGGCTGGCGTCACCGGCACAATTATGGGCTGCCCAATGTTTATGCCGTTGGCGCACGCCGCTATCCCGAGGTGTTCGACGATTTTGGTTGGAACCGTGCGGACCTACCCCTCGTCAGCAAGGCGCAGATGCGCAAGGTCGCATGCCTTCTTGAAGCATTAGAAAGTTCAACAGGCGAAAGGCTTGCCTTGGCCACCCGTCGCCTGAACACGGCAATGACGCGCAGTGACCTCGCCGACGCAATTCTCGACGCCACAATCGCTCTTGAGGTTTTACTTGGCGACGGAGACGGGCAGGCGATCTCGTGGAAGCTCCGGATGCGCGCAGCCGCGTTGGCAGGTATCGAGGGAGGTCAAGCTGGTGCGAAAGCCATGAGTGACGCGATCGCGGTGGTCTATTCGACCCGATCAGCCATTGTCCATGGCACTCGGCGACGAATTGGCGCTGCCGACGCACATGCAGAACGGGATTTGGCGGCGAAGGACCTGGCGCTCGATGCATTGCGTAGCCTGCTTAAGATCCTCATCCGCCGACCTGAGTTTCTCGATCCACGTCGTATCGACGGCGATCTGTTGATGGCACCGCCGTGCATCACAACTAGCACCTAGACGATCGGACCGATGTCAGTTCCCAAGCGCCATCACTACGTGCCGCAGATGATCCTGAACGGCTTCACAGACTCGGATGGCTGGCTGCACTGGTGCCGCCTCCGCGAACGACCCGTCACGGTCCGCCGCGCAAGGCCTCTTGAACTGTTCCATCAGAATCATCTGTACAGCACGCTTTCTGAAACCGGGGCCAAGGATCCGGCAATGGAGCACGCTCTTTCAGTTCTTGAGAGCGAGGCTGTTGGAGTCGTGCAATCCATTCTGGTGCCGGCACGGGAGGGCCGGCTTCCCGTCCTTACATCCGAGCAAAAGCGCCTCTGGTACATATTCTTTCTAACCCAGTGGCGACGCAGTCCTGAGACCCAACGAGCCAACGTCTCCGATGCTGAAGCACTGCGAATGGTTGAGGATACACTCGACGAGCTCCGCCAAGCCGCACCCCATCGACTTGACGAAATCGAAGCGCTGGCGACGGCCGATGCCAAGGCTCGAACAGTACGCAACGTTCGAGTTCAGACAATCGGACAACCGAGTGCAGAGGTGATGCGCGTGCTTGAGCGACGTGGCATCGCCATACTGCGCATCGTCCAGCCGAAGAAAAGCTTCATCGTCGGCAGCCGGCCAGTCGTGAAACTAACCGCGCCCAATCGCACCGATCTTAACGATCCGACGGTCGAGATGTGGCTCCCGATCGCGTCAGACGTTGCCGTGGGAGCAGGACAAGGCGACGGAAAGATAAGTCTTCAGGATACGGTCGATGAACGCCCAGTGCGGCAGCTCAACATTGCGATCGCGGGCCAGAGTGGCACCATCGCTGCCGGTTCAGCAGCGCTGGTCAAATCCATAGCCAATGCTCGGTGATCAAATCCGAATATCCGAGGGGCTCGCGGGTAAGGCCGACCTCGCGCTTCTATATGGACGGCGGCCACGAGTACCACCCGGATTTCGTGCACGCAGCAGATCAGCAGTTGGAGGCTGACTTTCGATGAAGGTAACCCGCAGGCCTTCTTCAATCAGCTGAGCACGATCAGCGTGCCGGTGACGATGCAACGCAACCCAACCTACCCGAAATTCGTGTTGGTGTTCGGCCGCCGCGCCGAATACGCGGAGAGCGAACTGCGGCGCAGCCGTATTGACGCCGAAGAGCGCGACGATTTCAAGATTATCACGTTCGACAGCCTCGCGGAGGGTCTATATGGCAAGCGCACATTGTGGTTCGGCGTCCGGCGCGCCGAGTTCATGGATCTTCAGAATGAGGAAGATCGTTGACGATAATCTCTTTATCTGGGCCGATCCACGTATGCTAACCGTCAGCGAAGGGTTATACGAAAAGCTCGAGGCGGTCGGGGGCAAGAACAAGCCTTCGCCCTTCCGTACAACAGGATGCGGCCATCTTATGGGCAATTTCCATCCGGATGCGCTGAAGGTGAGGATGCGCCGCCGAACGGCCGCACCCGCGACGGCAAGCTGACGGACCATGGCCGATCAAGAGCCGACTGCTGTCGAAGATATGAAACCTGAGCACGTGGGGCCCAAGCGCCGGGAAGCCGCTGAGACCGAGAGCAACGGCCACGCGGAGAGCGCTGTATCAGAAGGGTTCATCACGGTCGCCGACCTGCCGCGCGGCCTCTACGACCATGAGGGGCACGTATCCGTGCGAGACCGTGGGCGGCGGCGATATCACCCGTTTGCCTATGATTTCGACTCCACCCCGATGAGTCTCGACGATCCGAGCGAGCACTGGGAGGAGAAAGTGAAGGTGCTCCATATCGAGAACCGCAACAATGCGATTGAGAGGCTTAAAGCCGAGTACGGCGAACGCCGCCATGCGCAAGTGATCCAGGACACTAAGGACCTTGGCGCAAAGGCGTTCTCCATCGTCAGTTATCATAACCTGATGCATGAACAGGCGCGCCGCGCCTTTGTATCAGGGCTCTACTTCCCAGCCTTGGTCGCTGCGTGCGCCCTCGGCGAGCGCATCCTGAACCACCTCATCCTGGACCTTCGGGATCACTACAAAGCGTCGCCGTACTACCGCCGTGTTTATCGCAGCGAGTCTTTCGATGACTGGCGGTTCGCCGTGCGCGTGCTGGAAGACTGGGGCGTGCTCTTGCCTGATGTTGGGATAGCTTTCATGGAGCTTGCGACGCTGCGCAACCGCTCGGTCCACTTTAACCCCGCGACCTACTCCACAATGCGGGAGGACGCTCTATCGGCATTGAAAACGCTGGGCCACATCATCCAACTGCAGTTTGGCGGATTCGGCCGGCAACCATGGTTTATCGAAAACACGCCCGGCGCCCAGTTCATCAAGCGGACATACGAGGACGTTCCCTTCGTAAAGACTTATATCGTGCCCTTGAGCGGATTTGTCGGCGTAGAATACGGCATGGACCTCACGGAACGGGGTTGGCGTCATCTCGACTACCATGACTATGGCCCGGGCGATGTCGACGACTCCGCGTATGCGCGTCTCTACCGTGAGCGGGATCATAGCAAAGTCGTTACGCGCGAGATGGTGGAGCGCGCTGCACGGGCGCAGGCAACGGCCGCGGCCGAGGAAGGGGCGGAAAGCGCCCGTCCCGAAGGTGTCGCGCCCCAGGCATAATCTCCACAGCGATCGGTTCCGCCGCGATTTGGCGCTTCGGAGTTGAGCCCGAAATCGCTGCGCATGCGTAGCGAAGCGAATTGACATTATTACGGGCAATGACCGCTATCGTGGTTTCGGTATTTGAGTACGAGCGGCCGAAAGGGCGTCGGTTGGTTATGGGCAGCTTTCCATCAACCGGGGCCGAAACCGGACGGACCGCAGTCGGCCCCGGAGCGGCCATTTCTGAACTCCCGCACATTGGCTTTTCCAGCGCTAAGCTGGCCTTGGGCGCCAGATGTTCCCGGTCTGTGCTCGAAAAGTCGCATAAAGGGCAGACTGGCACATGGAACTTGGGTCGCGAGGTGGAGCAAATGCGTTACGCAGGGTCGCAGAACGCGCAAGAGACATTGCAGGTCATCTATAATCGAGCTGTCGGCCCAGCCGACTTCCTATTCGTGCCAGTGAGCAATGGCAATCGTACCAGCGACAGCACCCATTGCTCGCTGCTGCTCGTTGATGGCCGCAACCCGGAGCGGGTCGCCTATCACCACGACTCCTCCCGGACAGGGCCACAACGACGAGCCTGCAAACCAGCTCGCAAGGGTGCTGAACGGCACCTTCGAGGCAGCCCCCATGACCCGACAGCCGAATGCTTATGACTGCGGCGTGTTTGTGTTGGCACGTGGGCGCCGATTGGACAATTGATGGCCGGGCAGCGGCGCCGGGTCGCTGCGACGACCTCGTCGCCGACCGGCAGGCGCTGCAAGACCGGCTGAGGCGGCGCTTCCGCACGGGATTTGTCTAAAATTCCAAGGGGGATTTGTGGAGGTATGACGCCGACAGGCCGCCTACCGCCAGACTACCCCGCTCATGAACGCGACGCCGGCAGCACTCCCATCTCCTTGAGCAACCAGGCAGCGCCGTCAATCTTGTCCATGGTCCAAAGCATGAAGCGACTGTCGACATGGATGCTTCGACTGCGGTCTGCGGCATATGCCCAATCGGAGATCACTCCATCGAGCGTGCCATCAAAGGCGAGACCGACGAACTCGCCGCGCCCATTCAGCGTGGCCGAGCCGCTATTGCCATTGGTAATGTCGACCGTGGACATGAAGTCGACCGGCAAAGTGCCCAGCTCCGGCGCGACATAGGGGCCATAATTCTTGGCCCGGATCGCAGCGACGGCGGCGGCCGGCGCATCAAACTCGCCCTTGCCAGTGTGCTTGGCCAGAAGTCCCTCAGCCGTGGTGAATGGCGTCCAGATCTGCCCGTCGCGTGTTCGCCCCGACACCTTGCCCCAGGTGATGCGCAGCGATCCATTCGCGTCGGGATACACCGGCCGGCCAATCGCCTGCCAGTAGGCGCGCAGGCCCTGCATATAAGTCGCGCGCGCCGCCTGCGCTCGGCCAGCGCGGTCCTTCGCCGCGCGCTCCGCAGCTATGTCGCCGGGATAGAGCGCGACCGCCAGCTTGATGAAAGGATCGTCCGACGCCTCGAAGGCAGCAGCCGGCTTGTCGAGCCAGCCGAGCCGCGTGGCCGTGTCGGCGAGTTTGGTTTCTGCATAAAGTCGGTCAAGGCCGATTTGGTCCAGAGCCGTTTCGAACGCAGTATCGCGGTCCTTTGCGTCTAGCCGGCGATATTCATCGAGCGCGGCCTCAAATAGCTTGCGATCGATGTCGGGCAGGTAACCGCGTTCGATCTGCGTCAGTTGATCCACGGTCTGGTTACGGTCACGATCCTGAAAGCCGCGTTCGCGGTCTTCATCGAGCTTCTCGTGCTCCTTGGCCCAGCGATACAGAGTGCGCGCGGATGAGAGCATTTGCGCGCGGTTCAGCAGCGCCTGGCGCAGCCCCTCGAGCGAGGCCTGGCTATTCTCGTCCACCATGGCGCCCAGTTCGCCGATCGCTGCGCCATAGCGCGCCTGCCGCGCGGGATCATCGGCGACCCAGTCGTGATAAGCTTTCTCCTCGATAGCCTTGCGCACGTCGAGCCCGATCGCATTGGCCCCGGCGAGATCGCCCGCCAACTTCTTCTTATAGTTTTCCACGCCTTGCAGGATGGAGGCGTAGCGGATCTGCGCTTCTCGATTGCCTGCCGTGGTTTGGTTTATCTGGGCCGCATAATCCGACAGCAAATGCTGCAACAGCGGTTCGTACCGCGCGAAATTGAACCGTACTTCATCCGCCGTGCGGAACCGATTGGTTTTTCCGGGAAAGCCGACGACCATGACGAAATCGCCGTCTTGCACGCCTTTAGAGGCAATGCGCAGCCAGCTCTTCGGCCGGTAGGGCACGTTGTCGCGCGCATAAGGCCGGGAGGAACCATCAGGAGCGACATAAGCGCGGTAAAAACCGAAGTCGCCTGTGTGGCGCGGCCACGTCCAATTGTCCGTTTCGCCGCCGAAGTTACCGATGCCGAGCGCGGGCGCATAGACGAGGCGCACGTCCTGAATTTCGAGCTTCTGCTGGAGATAGTAGGAGGCGCCGCCATAATAGGACTCCACGTCGCAGCGGCGATTGGGCTGTTCTTCACATGCGGCGATCAGCGCCTTCCGGTTCCTGTCGAGCCGCTCATAGCGCGCAAAGCCGTTCAGCTTGTCCGATACGCCCTTGAGCATGTCGGCGGTCACATCACGGATATCCTCGATCACATAGATGCGGCTGCCGGGCACCGCGGGTAATTCTTCACCAAGGCTTTTCGCTAGAAATCCCTTGGTGAGATAGTCTTGACTCTCCTTGCTGTTGTACTGGATCGATTCCAGCACGCAGTGACGGTTGGTCGCAACCAGTCCTTGCGGACTGACGAAGGAAGCTGAACATCCGCCCAGTGATACGATCGCGTTGAGCGGGGCAGTGTCTAGACGGCTGAGCTGCGCGGGATCAAGCTGGAGTCCATTCGCGCGCATGGCCGCGCCAAGTTCCGTAATCTGGGCCGGCATCCACATGCCTTCGTTCGCCGACGTCCAGAGCAAGTTCATAGCGGTGGCTTGGGCCAAACGACTAAAATTCGAGTTCATGCTGATCTCGTTCCCATTCTGTGTATTGTTCTCCGCTGATCTGGATCGATGAGCTATCGGGCTGACCGGCGTCCGCAAGCGCCTGCGCGGCAGCCACTGGGTGAAGAGTGAGTGGACGGTCAACACAAAAATCTGGGTGACGCTCCCCTCACATTGTATCGGTGCAACGTTTGCGGATCATCCGTTGCACTAATCGTGCCAAAGGATGCCTGAGACGCCCTTCGGGTCCCGCGGAGAAGTCATTCGAGACGCCTCTAACAATATCTCCCGCATTGCGGGCCGGCCATTGGAGCGCCTCGTCAATAAAGCTTTCAATCACCTACGTGGTAAGGGCCTTGCGTGTCCGACCTCCGACATTTGGGTCCGACCTCCGACATTTGGTTGTAGACCCGACACTCTCGTCCTCGCTCGCGACGAAGCCCACTGCCGAACAGCCGTCGTTAATTGTGAGAATGCGTGCTATCGTTTCTGTTACGTGCGGTGTTGCGCGAGGACGAGGGTGCGAGGAGTGCCCGGACTTCCCCTTGCCGCAAATCCGCTCGGCGCTTGGCGACATAACCCGGCGGACTATGTGCGCGAGTGCCGGCGTGAGGCGCGAAAGTAAATCTGGGATGAAACGTCGACCATCCGAATCGAGCATGGAAACCTCATCAAAGCGACAACCGCCAACCGGGTTCGCGAGGCAGGCGCGTTCGTCGTCCCGACGAACATCACCTTTGCTGTCGTCGCTCGGGACGGAGCCAGATACGGCATGTCCGCCGAATCCCTTGAAAAGGTGAGCTTCGTTCTCGATGCCGGCTTGTCGGCGCTCGAAATGCTTCAAAGCGCTGGCGTGACCATGGGCTACGGCTCCGATCTGCTTGGCCAGATGCAGGGGCACCAATCAGAGGAATTTCTTCTGCGCGGCCGCGTTCTCAAGCCTCGGGACGTATCCGCGACGGTGGATGCTGCCCGCGTGCTCAACATGGAAGGCCTCATCGGCACCATCGCGCCTGGCGCTCACGCAGATCTCATCGCCGTCTACGGCAATCCGTTGAAGGACCTCGCGATTTTGTCCGATCCCGCCCGGCTTCGAAAGATCATCAAGGGCGGGTGAGTGGTGAAGAATGAATAACCAGACGCAGGTAATCCGTTGCCATTCAGTGGGAATTACGCAACACATATACAGGCAGGAGCACAACAGAACGTATTGAGCAGCTACCGATGGTTCCGAAGGCATGACGCTGCGATTGCCGCCTTCGTGCTGCCGGTGCTCAAAACTCTCAATCGTCCCTGACCAGCCTTGAAATCTCGGCGCTAATATCGGCTCCTTCGTAGGGCAATGCCTGAGGACGTTTCTCGCACGCCTAGCCGTCATGATACACGCGCTCATTTGATTGCGTGGCATCGGTGGAGAGCGCTGTCACAAACGGCTGGACGACATTCCTCATATCGCGCCGGCGGAGCCTGTTTTGATCGTGCCCCATGGCGTGGTGTAGGTAACGGCATTGGTCGCCGTGCTCTCCGGCAAGGGCCGGACTGATCAGCGCGCCACTGCCGGCAGGCTGATGAGCGGATCATCGCTCATCTGGCTGATGGTCTCAAGGGTCATGTAGCGCGCCCGCTGCACGGCCCATTCATCATTCTGTTCGAGCAGGAGGGCGCCGACGAGACGGACTATGGCATCGTCATTGGGGAAGATGCCGACGACCTCGGTCCTGCGCTTGATCTCGCCGTTGAGGCGCTCGATCGGGTTGGTGCTATGCAGCTTGGCACGGTGCTCCTTGGGGAAGGTCATGTAGGCAAGCACGTCGGGCTCGGCATCGTCCATGATGGTGGCGAGCTTGGGCACCTTCGGCCGGATCTGGTCGGCAACGGCGCGCCATTGGGTGCTGGCGGCCTCGGCCGTCTCCTGGGCGAAGGCGGTGGCGATGAAGGCCGAGGCGACGCGGCGGCCGCTCTTGCCGGCATGCGCCAGCACGTTCCTCATGAAATGGACCCGGCAGCGCTGCCATGTCGCGCACAGCACCTTGGTGACGGCCGCCTTGATACCTTCATGGGCATCGGAAACGACGAGCTTGACGCCGCGCAGGCCGCGGCGGGTCAGCTTGCGCAAAAACTCCGTCCAGATCGGCTCGGCCTCAGACGTGCCGACCTCCATGCCCAGCACTTCGCGCCGGCCGTCTGCGTTGACCCCGACGGCGATGATGACGGCGACCGAGACGATGCGTCCGCCGCGGCGCACCTTCAGGTAGGTGGCATCGATCCACAGATAGGGCCAGTCGCCCTCGATGGGCCTGTCGAGGAAGGCCTTCACCTTGCCGTCGATCTCCTCGCACAGCCGGCTGACCTGGCTCTTGGAGACGCCGCTCATGCCCATCGCCTTGACCAGGTCGTCGACCGAGCGCGTCGAGATACCCTGGACGTAGGCCTCCTGGATGACGGCGATCAGCGCCTTCTCGGCCATGCGCCGCGGCTCAAGGAAGCTCGGGAAGTAAGAGCCCTTCCTGAGCTTGGGGATGCGCAGCTCGACGGTGCCGGCCCGCGTCTCCCAGTCTCTGTCGCGGTAGCCGTTGCGCTGGACAAGCCGCAGCGGGTTCTTCTCGCCATGGGCCGCGCCGGTGGCGGCGCCCACCTCCAGCTCCATCAGCCGCTCGGCGGCAAAGCCGATCATCTCGCGCAGGATATCGGCATCGGGGGTCTTCTCTACGAGCGTGCGCAGGTTCATCATGTCGTTGGTCATCGGTGGTTCCTTCGAATCAGGTTGTGTCAGCAACCCAACCCTACCGAAGAACATCGATGACCGCCGCTGCGCCGCTCGCTCGCTACAGCGCTGTTGAGGGCGCGCTCGCGAGCGGCTTCGCTATCGCCGACCTACACCACGCGGTGGGACACGACCCCTGTTTTCACCAAAGTCGAACTCGCGGGTGACGCCTACGGCCCCTGCCAAGTTAATCCCATTTGAGATCGAATGCGGTGGGCGTGCCGCTCCTAGCAGCGCCGTTTTTCCCATTGACGTGAAAACATCAGAACAAAGTACCTTATGTCTACAGATTTCGTAGAATATCGTTTGGTTTCGGTGGTGGCCTATGGCGCATGTGTGGGAGATAGATGACTTGGCACGATTATCGGTTCTTGGAATATCCGGCGGTGTAAGCAACCCGTCCCGCACCACGGCGGTCGTCAATGCGCTGGTCAAGGCGGTCGCGTTGCGCCTGCTTGCCGACACCGGTCTGATTGAGATCACGGAGGCAGCACCGTCGCTTTTCGCCGGACTATCCCGCGGCGCACTTGGCGCATCTGGAGAAGCGATTATCCAGCGTGTCGAGAAGGCCGATTTGCTCGTGGTCGGAACGCCTGTCTATAGGGCTTCCTACACTGGCGCTCTCAAGCACCTGTTCGACCTGGTCGACTATCGCGCGTTGACGGGCAAGACCGTGCTTCTCGCGGCGACCGGCGGGAGCCCATACCATGGCCTGGTGCTCGAACATCAGCTCCGGCCATTGTTCGGCTTTTTTGGCGCTGTCACCGTCCCTACGGGCGTCTACGGCACGCCCGACGATTTCGTCGATGGCGAAATCGTCGGCGCAGCCATCATCGAGCGTATTGCAAGGGCCGCTACCGACGCGGTCTCCTTGCTCAACTCAAGTCACGCAAATGCCGCCGTCGCCACCCGCGTCGGCTGAGCCAATCAACAGGGGAAACGACGACATGAGTTCGCATTCCGACGCCATCAAATTCGCCTACTGGGTCCCGAACGTCTCCGGCGGCCTGGTCATCTCCAACATCGAGCAGCGGACGGGTTGGGATATCGACTACAACCGCAAGCTCGCCCAGATTGCCGAGGCCAACGGGTTCGACTATGCGCTGAGCCAGATCCGTTTCACAGCCGGCTATGGGGCCGACAACCAGCACGAATCAGTCTCGTTCAGCCATGCCTTGCTTGCCGCGACCACAACGCTGAAGGTCATCGCAGCGATCCTGCCCGGTCCGTGGAACCCTGCGCTGGCGGCCAAGCAGATCGCTACCATCAACCACCTGACCAATGGCCGCGTCTCCGTCAATGTCGTCAGCGGCTGGTTCCGAGGCGAGTTCGCCGCGATTGGCGAACTCTGGCTCGATCATGACGAGCGCTATCGCCGGTCGGAGGAATTTATCCGAGCGTTGCGCGGCATCTGGACGGAAGACAGCTTCACGCTGAAGGGCGATTTCTACTGCTTCACCAACTATTCCATGAAGCCGAAGCCGATCGAGCCCTTGCCCGAGATATTCCAGGGCGGCTCGTCGCGAGCCGCTCGCGACATGGCGTCTCGTGTCTCCGATTGGTATTTCACCAACGGCAATACCCCGGAGGAGATCCGGAAGCAGGTCGACGACATCCGCACCAAGGCGAAAGCCAACGGCCACAAGGTTAGGATCGGCGTCAACGCTTTCGCCATCGCCCGCGAGAGCGAGCAGGAAGCGCGCGCCGTGCTCGACGAGATCATCGCCAAGGCGAATCCGGAGGCGGTGCAGGGCTTTGCCGATCAGGTCAAGAATGCCGGCAAGGCCTCGCCGGAAGGCGAAGGCAATTGGGCGAAGTCGTCCCTCGAGGATCTCGTTCAGTACAATGACGGCTTCCGCAGCAATCTCATCGGCACGCCGGAACAGATCGCCGAACGCATCCTGAAACTGAAGGACGCCGGTGCCGACCTGATCCTGCTCGGCTTCCTGCATTTCCAGGAAGAGGTCGAGTTCTTCGGCAAGCGCGTCATTCCTCTGGTGCGCGAACTGGAAGCAGCTCGCGACAGGGAGCTTGTCGCCGCGGAATAGGACGGGCGCGGCCCACGGGGCCGCAGCCGACACGCCTTCAAAAGCAGGAATGTTTCATGATTGGTGCTTCGCTGGGAGCGGCCGCATACGAGCGCGCGTCCGAAATTTCCGCCATCCTCGCGGTGGCTAACCCCGTCGGCGACAGGCGTCTGGCACGCCTGTCGTCACGGCCGGATGTGGTTCTCGCGCTGAGCGGGATCGGCATTTCCTTTGGCGGGGTCAAGGCGCTGAGCGATGTTGATCTCGAAGTGGAAGTCGGCGAGATCCGCGCGGTGATCGGCCCCAACGGCGCCGGCAAGTCCTCACTGATCAACATCATCAGCGGCCTCTATCACGCCGACCGCGGCAGGATTGCGATCGGCGGGCAGTCCTTCTCCCGGGTGCCGGCGAGCCGTCTAGCACGGCTCGGCGTTGCGCGAACCTTCCAGAACCTGGCGCTATTCGGGGGTCTGTCCGTGCGCAACAACATCGCGTGCGGCCGCGTCCACACCAGGCGCGCCAGTTTCGTCGAACATATTGCAGGTCTGCCACGCGCCCGGAGCGAAGATGCGGGAATCGCCGAAAAGACCGATCAGATAGTCGCCTTCCTGCATCTCGAAAGCGTCGCCGACCGCCTCGTCGCCACCTTGCCTTACGGCCTGCAGAAGCGGGTCGAGCTGGCGCGCGCGCTGGTCGCCGAGCCGAAGCTGCTGCTGCTCGACGAGCCGATGGCCGGCATGACGGCGACCGAGAAGGCCGAGATGGCCGGCTTCGTGCGCGCCGCGCGCGACCGGCACGGCGTCACCATCATCCTGATCGAGCACGACATCGGCGTCGTCATGGGCCTCTCCGACCGCGTCGCCGTGCTCGACTACGGCCGCAAGATCGCAGACGGGACGCCGGCCGAGGTCAGGGCCGATCCGGCAGTGATCCGGGCCTATATCGGCACCGCCGAGGGCGAGAATGGCGAGGACATCCGATGAGCTACTATGATTTCCTCTTCGTCATCGAAGTGCTGGTCGGCGGCCTGCTCTCTGGCGTCATGTATTCGCTTGTCGCCATAGGTTTCGTGCTGATCTACAAGACGTCGGGCGTGCTGAACTTCGCGCAGGGGTCGATGGTGCTGTTCGCAGCGCTCACCTTTGTCAGCCTCGTCGAACGCGGCATCCCCTTCGCGCTTTCGCTGCTCATCACCTTCGCGGTCATGGTCGCGCTCGGCTTCACCATCGAGCGGACCGTGCTCAGGCCGCTGGTCAACCGCTCGCCGATGACGCTGTTCATGGCGACGCTGGGGCTCTCCTACATCATCGAAGGTGCCGCCCAGCTTATCTGGGGCACGCAGGTGCACGGGCTCGACCTCGGCATCGACGACACCCCCTTCGAGGTCGGCGGCATACTGATCTCATCCTTCGACCTGCTGGCGGCGGCGATCGCCGCCGCCATGGTCGCAGGCCTCAGCGCCTTCTTCTATTGGACGCGGATCGGCCTTGCGTTTCGCGCCGTCGCCGACGATCAGTTCGCGGCCCTCGCCGTCGGGCTGCGGCTGCCTCGCATCTGGGGCACCGTGTGGACGGCGGCCGGCTTCGTCGCGCTGGTCGCCGGACTGTTGTGGGGCGCGCGTCTCGGCGTCCAGTTCTCGCTGTCGCTGATCGTGCTGAAGGCGCTGCCGGTGCTGGTGCTTGGCGGCTTCGATTCCATCCTCGGCGCCATCGTTGGCGGCCTCATCATCGGCGCCAGCGAGAAGCTGGCCGAGGTCTATCTCGGCCCGTTCGTCGGCGGCGGCATCGAGGGCTGGTTCGCCTATGCGCTGGCGCTGGTTGTGCTTTTGGTGCGCCCCTCCGGCCTGTTTGGCCAGAAAACCGTCGAAAGGGTCTGAACCATGGCCGTGCAAGCTCTCGACGCCGCAAGGCTTCCAGTCGACTGGGCGAAACTCGTTCAGAAGCTGGCGTTGGCGACCGCCCTGTTCGTCGTCGCCTACGGCGTGGTCCCTGCCTATGCTTCGGGCTATCTGGTCGAGGCGATCCTGCTGCCATTCCTGGCGCTCAGCCTGGCGGCGGTCGGCCTCAATTTGCTGACCGGCTATTGCGGCCAGCTCTCGCTTGGCTCTTCCGCCTTCATGGCGGTGGGCGCGTTCGGCGCCTACAATTTCAACCTCAGGGTCGAAGGCCTGCCGCTGGCGGTGACCATGATCCTGGCCGGAATTTCCGCCGCCGGCTTCGGCGTCGTGTTCGGCCTGCCCAGTCTCAGGCTGCGCGGCTTCTACCTCGCCGTCTCGACGCTCGCCGCCCAGTTCTTCGTGCAATGGGCGCTGACCAAGTTCGGCTGGTTCTCCAACGACAACCCGTCCGGGGTGATCTCGGCGCCGCACCTGGCCGTCGCCGGTCTTTCGCTCGACAGCGCGACCGGCCGCTATTTGCTTTCGGTCACCACGGTCATGGTGCTGACGGCCCTCGTCTGGCGCTTGGTCAACAGCGCGACCGGCCGCAACTTCATCGCCGTGCGGGACAACGAAACCGCCGCACGCGTCATCGGTGTGCCGGTGCTGCGAACCAAGCTTCTGGCGTTCGCCATCTCGTCGTTCATCATCGGTATCGCCGGCGTGCTGTGGGCCTTCACCTATCTGCGCACCGTCGAGCCGGCAGGCTTCAATCTCGACCGCTCATTCCAGATCCTGTTCATCATCATCATCGGCGGGCTGGCCTCGATCTGTGGCGCGTTTTTGGGTGCGGCGTTCATCGTGGTCCTCCCGCTCTTTCTGTCCCGGCTCGGCGCCTTCCTGTTCGGCGGCCTGTTCGATTCGGGCGTTCTCGACATGAGCCAGCGCATCGTGCTCGGCGCCCTTATCATCATCTTCCTCATCGCGGAACCGAGCGGGCTGTCGGCCCTCTTCGACCGCCTCAAACGACGGATCGGCTCAAGGTCCAGCTGATTGCCGCTCAACTTCCTCCTCCGCTCGGACCAACCCATCAGGAGACGTAAGCAATGACCTTCTTCAGTCACCTAAGAAAAGCGGCGATCGCCACGGCCTTCGTGCTCGGCGCGACGGCGGTTCACGCCGAAGAACAATACTTTCCCCTGCAGAGCTACCGTGTCGGTCCGTATGCGGCCGGCGGAACCGGCTTTTTCGGTGGCTTCATCGACTATCTCAACCTGATCAACATCCGCGACGGCGGCGTCAATGGCGTCAAGCTGGCCTGGAGCGAAGGCGAGACGCAATATGAGGTCGAGAAGGGCGTCGAGGTGTATGAACGGTTGAAGAGCAATCCCGGCATCGCTGCCTGGAATCCACTCTCGGTCGGCATCGCCTATGCCATGATCGATCGCATCACCGACGACAAGGTGCCGCTGATCACCATCAACCACGGCCGCACAGACACGACCGACGGGCGGGTGTTCCCTTACGTCTTCCCGCTGCTGCTCAATCCTTACAGCGAGACCTCCGGCATCGTGAACTACATCGCGTCCAAGGAAGGAGGCCTCGACAAGCTCAAGGGCAAGAACATCGTCGTGCTCTATCACGGCTCGCCCTATGGGAAGGAGACGATCCCGATCTATGAGCTGCTGTCGCAGAAATACGGCTTCGAGCTGTCGCAGATCGAGGTGCCGCATCCCGGCAACGAGCAGCAGGCGCAGTGGCTGACCATCCGGCGCGAGCATCCTGACTATGTCGTGCTGCGCGGCTGGGGCGTGATGAACCCCGTCGCCTTGAAGACCGCGCAGAAGACAGGCTTCCCGGCCGATCACATCATAGGCAATGTCTGGTCGAATTCCGAAGAGGATGTCATCCCCGCCGGCGATGCCGCCAAGGGCTATACGGCCATCACCACCCAGGCCTCGGGTGAGCGGTATCCGGTGGTCCAGGAGATCGTCAAAACGGTCTACGGCGACGGCAAAGGCAATCTCGAGGACAAAAGCCGCATCGGCTCGGTCTACCACAATCTCGGCATCGTCAATGGCATCCTCAATGTCGAGGCGGTCCGCATCGCACAGGCCAAGTTCGGCAACCGCACGCTGACCGGCGACGAAGTGCGTTGGGGCTTCGAGCATCTCAAGCTCGATCCGGCGCGCGTCGAGGCACTCGGCGCCAAGGACCTGTTCCACTCGATCAACGTCTCCTGGGACAATCACGAGGGTGACGGCTACGTGACCTTCCAGCAATGGGACGGCAAGAAGTGGAATGTCGTCTCCGACTGGATCGCTCCCGACTGGAAGCTGCTGCGTCCGATCATCGAGAAGTCGTCCGAGGCGTATGCCAAGGAAAAGGGCATCAAGATCCGCACGGCCGAGGACGCCGACGCGGTGGTCAGCAACTGAATTTGGTATGGTGCGGCCGACAAATCTGGCCGGCCGCGCCATCCACCTTCCCGAGCGGAGTCATCGATGTCCATCCCGGAATACCCGATACTGTCAGTTAGCAGCGTGGAGGCTGTCTACAACGGCGCCATCGCCGCCCTACACGGCGTCGACTTGTTGGTTGGCAGGGGCGAGATCGTCGCGCTGCTCGGCTCCAACGGTGCCGGCAAGACGACACTGCTGCGCGCCGTATCCAATCTCCTTCCGGCTGAGCGCGGCGCCATTACCGCCGGTCGGATCACCTTCGGTGGCGAGGATGTTTCAAGGGCAAGCCCCTCGCACCTAGTCCGCAGCGGCCTCGTTCAGGTCCTCGAGGGCCGGCATTGCTTCCGCTCGCTGACGGTCGAAGAGAACCTCTTCACCGGCGCGCTCGGACGCTCGTCCTCTCGCACGGGCGTCAAGGCGGACCTCGATCGTGTCTATTCACTTTTCCCAAGGCTCGCCGAGAAGCGGCGAACCCGGTCCGGCCTCACTTCCGGGGGCGAGCAGCAGATGACGGCTATCGGCCGGGGTCTGATGTCGCGGCCGAAACTCTTTGTTCTGGACGAGCCGTCGATGGGGCTGGCACCGCTGATCGTCGACGAGATCTTCAGCGCCCTGAAACGGCTCAACCGCGACGAAGGCCTTTCGATCCTCGTTGCCGAACAGAATTCGGCGGTCGCGCTGAAATACGCCGACCGCGCCACCGTGCTCGAGAACGGCGTCAGCGTGCTGGAAGGATCGGCTGCCGACTTGCGCCAGCGCACCGATATCAAAACCTACTACCTCGGCGGCGCGCCGCTTCCACCGCAACATTTTCCCAAGGAGACAGCAGCATGACCATCCAATCCAGGCAGGCGTCGGATAGCCGCAGTGCCGTCCCGCCGGTCGAACGACCCTCTGCCAAGGCGCATGTGATCAAGGCCGATGCCGAGGCAATCGCTGTCGCCGAAAAACTCGCCGCCGAATTCGCCAGGGATGCCTCCAGGCGGGATCGTGAACGCATCTGGCCGAAGGAAGAGCTCGATGCGTTTTCGCAGAGCGGCCTGTGGTCGATCAACGTGCCGAAAGCCTATGGCGGGCCGGAGCTCTCCTATGTGACCCTGTCGAAGGTGATCACCATCATCTCGGCGGCCGATCCGTCGCTCGGCCAGATTCCGCAGAACCATCTTGGCGTCGTCGCCGCTATCCGCACCGTCTCCGACGAGGCGCAGAAGAAGCTGCTTTTCGCTGAGGTGCTGTCCGGCACGCGCTTCGGCAACGCGTTCTCCGAGTTCGGCTCCAAGCGCGCGGCCGACTTCGAGACAAAGTTCGTCGACGCCGGCGACCATGTCGTGGTCAACGGCCAGAAATTCTATTCGAGCGGTGCTCTGCTTGCCCATCTGGTTCCGATCGTGGCGCTCGATGACGAGGGGCGCGCCTGGTATGCCATCGCCGCTCGCGGCGCGCCCGGACTGACGGTGATCGACGACTGGTCGAGCTTCGGACAGAAGACGACTTTGTCCGGCACGGTCCTGCTCGACAATGTCAAGGTGCCCAAAACGCATCTTGTCCCCGGCTACAAGGGCTATGACAGGCCGACGGCCGACGGCGCCATCTTCCAGATCATCCAGGCCGCGGTCGATCTCGGCATCGCCAAGGCGGCGATCGACGAGACTGTCGGCTTCGTGCGCACCAAGTCGCGCGCCTGGATCGACAGCGGCGTCGATCATGCCTGGCAGGATCCTTATACGATCCAGGCGATTGGCGACCTTCGCCTGCGGGCCAACGCGGCAGAGGCGGTTCTGGAAAGGGCCGGGCTTGCGGTCGATCGCGCCGTGGCCGACCCGAACGAGAAGACCGTCGCGGAAGCGCAGATCGCGGTTGCCGAATCCAAGATCCTCACGACAGAGATCGCCATCATTGCCACGAACAAGCTGTTCGAGCTCGCCGGCACACGCTCGACGCTGGCCGAGCACAATCTCGACCGGCACTGGCGCAACGCCCGCACCCACACGCTGCACGATCCGGTGCGCTGGAAATACGCGATCCTCGGCAACTACTACCTCAACGACGTAAATCCGCCGCTCCATGCCTGGAGCTGAGCGAAGCGCCTCCAAATCACAGAGGACCATTCATGAGCATTGCCACTCCCGACAGGATCAAGGTCCTGTGGTTTCTGCCGACTCATGGCGACAGCCGCTATCTCGGCACCTCAGAGGGGGGCAGGGCGGTCGACTTGCCCTATCTCACCCAAGTCGCGAAAGCCGCCGATGCCATCGGCTACTATGGCGCGCTGCTGCCGACAGGACGCAGTTGCGAAGATAGCTGGGTCGTGGCGTCGGCGCTGGCACCGCTGACGCAGCGGCTTCGCTTCCTTGTCGCCGTCCGGCCGGGCCTGCAATCGCCGACGCTAGCCGCGCGCATGACCTCGACGCTCGACCGCATTTCCGGCGGACGCCTGCTCATCAACGTCGTCACCGGCGGGGATCCGGTCGAGAACAAGGGCGACGGCATCTTCCTCAGCCATGACGAGCGCTATGAGGTGACGCGGGAATTCCTCGACATCTACAAGGCGGTGCTTCGCGGCGAGACCGTAGCGTTCGCAGGCAAGCACTTCCGTATCGAGGACGGCCGGCTGCTGTTTCCGCCCGTGCAGACGCCACATCCGCCGCTCTATTTCGGCGGCTCGTCCGATGCCGCTAACGCGGTCGCCGCCGAACAGATCGACAAATATTTGACCTGGGGCGAACCGCCGGCGGACGTCGCGGCAAAGATTGCCCATGTGCGCGGTCTTGCCGAGAAAGCCGGGCGCCAGGTGACCTTCGGCATCCGGCTGCATGTCATCGTCCGCGAGACCAATCATGAGGCCTGGGCCGATGCCGACCGCCTGATCAGCCGCCTGGACGACAACACGATAACCGAGGCGCAGAAGGTTTTCGCGCGCATGGATTCCGTCGGCCAGTCGCGCATGAGCCGGCTTCATGGCGGCCGCCGCGACAAGCTGGAAATCAGTCCGAACCTGTGGGCTGGCGTTGGCCTGGTGCGCGGCGGCGCCGGCACCGCCCTGGTCGGCGATGCGGCGACAGTTGCGGAACGGATCGACGGATACCGGCGCATTGGCATCGATAGCTTTATCCTGTCCGGCTATCCGCATCTGGAGGAGGCCTATCGGTTCGGCGAACTCGTGTTGCCGTTGTTGCCGCTCGATCATGAAATCTCGACGCGCCCGACGGCAGTGAACATGGGACCGTTCGGCGAAACGGTGGCCGGCGACCATCGGCCTTCGGCACTGCGCGCGAGTCAGTCTTGAGCGCCAGAGACTTGGGCAGGGGACCGGTCGTAGCCATCATCGGTGGCGGCTTTTCCGGTGCGGCGACCGCGTTTCATCTTGCGCGGCTGCTGCCCGCCGGTGCTGCCGATATCGTGGTCGTCGAGCCCAGAGAGGGGCTCGGCTATGGTCTGGCCTACTCGACGGCCGATCCTTCACACCGCATCAATGTGCCGGCGTCGAGAATGACGCTGATCTCCGGCCAGGACAGCCACTTTGCCGATTGGCTGGAGCAGACCGGCGCGATTCTCGACGATGCCGAGGCTATTGCCGCAAATGGAGCACTCTACCCACAACGACGCGTTTTCGGGCGCTACGTGGAATCTTATCTCCAACCCTTTCTGTTCGGCAAAGTGATCCGTCATGTCAGGTCCGCCGTCGCGTCAGTCGAGCTCAGTGGCCAGGGCTACATCCTGATTCTCGCTGATGGAAGGACGCTCGCAGCCGACGCCCTAGTGATTGCGGCGACGCATCCGCCACCGGCCTTGCCATCGGCCCTGCGGTCTGTGGCTGCTGCAGCCCGGCTGGTGGCCAATCCCTATGATCTCGGAGGGCTGCAAGCGATCGGCCGCGACGACCAAGTGCTCGTAGTCGGCACTGGATTGACGTCGGCGGATATCATTGCCACGCTGGACCGCAATGGGCATCGTAGCCGCATCGTCGCGCTGTCACGTCATGGTTATCGTTCGCGCAGCCACGCGGTGCTCCCGGGCGACCCGATTGGTGATTTCATCAGTCTGCCTTCACGCAGCGCAACAGTGATGCTCAGACGCATCCGGGCCACGATCCTAGATGCCAAGCGTCGGGGCGAAGACTGGCACCCGGTGCTCGATGCCGTCCGACGTCAGGGACAAATCATCTGGCAGGCCCTGCCGCTCGACGAGCAACGCCGCCTCGTGCGCCATTTGCGCACGCTGTGGGATGTGCATCGCTTCCGCATCGCGCCACAGGTCGCGGACGTGCTCGATCGCCGCGTTGCCGAAGGCATGCTCGCCTATCGCGCCGCATCGATCGTCGGCGCCGAGCAGGTCGACGGGCGCATTCGGGTCACGCTGCGGCCAAGGCGCCAACCCACTCAGACAACCGAGACGTTCGACAGGGTGGTCGTCACGACCGGGCCGGCGCATGCCGATATTTTCCGGACCAACACAGCAATTGCCGATCTCGGGCGAATGGGACTGGTCCGGCTAGACCCGATTGGCCTTGGCCTGGCGACCGACAGCCAAGGCCGTGCGGTCAGCACTTCCGGCCGACCGACCGACAGCATTTTCGTCAGCGGGCCGCTGGCGCGCGGCAGCGTTGGCGAATTGATGGGAATTCCCGAAGTCACCGCGCATGCCGAGCGTATAGCCGCTGAAATCCACCAATGGCTTGGATACCAAACGGCGTTGCGTCGTAAGGCGTCGTGAAGCTGCAAACACGATGAGGCTATCCAGATGACACTCACCGAGCGCATTGCGAAGGTGGAAAGCCCATTCGTGTCGTAAATAGGCCACTGGTCGCGTGCCGCTCCTGGCGCTTTTCGCAGATCCGCTCGACCTCGGAGGTGCCGATCTCCATGCCCAGACTTCGCCGGCGTCCACCGCTTTGATGACGATCCGAGACGATCAGCCCACCGCGGCGGGTCGAGAAAGCACTGGGCGGGAAGACGCCTACAGCGAGGCTGCTCGCCTTGTGGCCGTAGAGAGGGAAAGAATCTGCCGCCGGACATCGACTTCAGTGGTCTAGAGAAGGCGGCTCGGCAGCGACCTCTGCGTGAACCCAGACGCCTTGAAAATGTGCCCGATGCGTCCGGATTCTTGGCGGTGATCTTCATCAAATGCGATGAGCTGCAATTTCTGGCGACGGCCACGCTAAGGGCGGGCCTCCAGCACCATGTTGAACGGTGTCTCCGCGGCGCGACGCAATCGCTTGAAGCCGCCGCCGGTCACCACCTTGCGCAGCCTCGCCTCACCGGCCTGGGCTCCAAGCGCGAGCCCGACTTCCTGCGACACGGACGCGGGCGTGCACACGAACGTGTAAGCGGCATAGTAAACGCGTCCGACGGGATTGAGGTTCGCCGCCAGATGATCATGCGCGAACGGCTCGACGATCATCCACGTGCCATCCGGCTTGAGCGATCCGTAGACATGGGTGGCGGCGCCCGTCGGGTCGCCCATGTCGTGAAGGCAATCGAAGAATGTGACGAGGTCATAGGTTCCGGGATAGCTCTTGGCGGCCGCGACGTCGAACCGCGTGTTGACGCCGACGCCGGCTACCTCGGCCGCCTTGCGGGCGCGCTCAATCGAAGGGGCATGATAGTCGAAGCCGACGAAGCGCGAATTGGGGAAGGCCTGTGCCATGAGCACGGTCGATGCACCATGACCGCATCCAACATCCGCGACGTCCACGCCGCGTTCGAGCTTCTCGACGACGCCCTCCAAGGCCGGCAGCCAGGAGTCGATCAGATTGGCATTGTAGCCTGGACGGAAGAACCGTTCCGTACCGCGAAACAGACACGCGCTATGATCGTGCCACCCGACGCCCTTGCCGGACTGGAATGCCTGCCTCACCTTTTCTTCATCGAGCCACAGCGCGGACAGGAACTCGAATGCGCCTGCCATGAAGGCCGGGCTGTCTTCATCGGCGAACACCAGCTCTTGCTCGGCGTTGAGATAGAATTTGTCGCTCGCTTCATCGTAGTCGACGTAGCCCGCCGCCGCCTGCCCGGAAAGCCATTCCCTTACGAGGCGTTCCTGGGTGCCGGTGCGTGTCGAAAGTTCGGCGGCCGTCATCTTGCCGCCTTCGCGCAATGCCTTGAACAGGCCGAGTCTGTCCCCCAGCAGGACTCCCGCGCCCGTTGCGATCGCACCGAGATCGCCGACCATTTTCCCCAAGAATGCGTCCAACTTTTCCTGATTCGGTTCAGACATCGGAATCTCCCTTTGGGTTCAATCTCTCCAGGCGACGGAGCCGTGCTCGTCATGAGGCGCCTTGAGCATCAGATGCTCGAAGACATGCGATGCCGGATTTCCCCGGCGGCTCATCCGCGCTGCCGATCCTGCACCAGACCATATGAGTGACGACCGGCGCGGTGGTCGGGAATGACAGCCACCTCCATGCCCTTGAAAAGCAGGAAATCCGTCACTTTGCCCTCGTCGGTAACCGGCGGAGCCGGAGTGGTCGTCACCAGGGCAAGCCCTGTCGCAGCAGGTATCCTAGGGCAGCCCGTCAAAACATCGATGACTCCGGTTGTGGTGCCGGGGCGGGCGATCAGGGGCCAAGTGATTGTTCCGCGGCGGCTGTATGTTTTGGTAAGGTGATCATGCGAATTCTTGTTGGTCGGTCACGTGTTTGCGGATGACCCGCATGTACTGTGCCAAATGAGAAAACCATTCAAACGCAATACAGTAGATCTGACTGTATCCGACATTGTCGGAATTTGGACATCGCCGAACGCGAAGCGCTCGGGGCTTGTGACGATACTTGAGCGTGCTGCTTCGGAGGAGGGATGCGCCTCGAACCGGCCGCGAGGCCTTTTTCTGGCAACGGATTCCGGCCGGGTTAGGCCGCGAGGAAAGCGACGGTGAATAAGAGGTAGAGGACCAACCGTTTTGAGCGGGTAGTTGCCGTGTTGCGCCCCCAGGCAAAGGCCAGCACCACGGAGCAGTATTTCTGGTGGCGATACTACAACGCCTTTAAGTGCCGGTTACCCGTTTTTACCCAGTTGGCCTGGTGCATTCAGAGCGAGGTGGTTGGAAACCGCTTATTGTGGCTATGGGCGAACTCGGGATGGAGGAGTGGACCCAAAAATTGGCAAAATGCCCCAGGGAGGATTACATGGGTCGCTCATTCCCCGTACTCGTTACAGGTGCGCGTCGCTACGCAAACAGCTTGCTTTTACTTGGCGTTTTTTGCCGTCTCGGCATCGCTCACTAATTCGGCCGCTGCCGATACCGTGAACTGGCGTCAATTCGAAGGGACCAGCATAACTTGGGCCTACGACATCCACCCCTATGCGGATGCTCTCGCTGCGCAACTTCCGGAGTTCGAGAAGCTGACCCGGCATCAAGGTCACGCCGGAACTCTACCGAGACGATTCTTACTGGAACAAGATGACGATCCAACTGACGAC
The DNA here is from genome assembly GCF_003997315.1 of Mesorhizobium sp. M1A.F.Ca.IN.020.04.1.1. Taxonomy (NCBI): domain Bacteria; kingdom Pseudomonadati; phylum Pseudomonadota; class Alphaproteobacteria; order Hyphomicrobiales; family Phyllobacteriaceae; genus Mesorhizobium; species Mesorhizobium sp. M1A.F.Ca.IN.020.04.1.1. The sequence goes on along the minus strand of NZ_RZSN01000049.1, from coordinate 5,864 downwards.
GAAGTCGCCAGCATGGGATGTGTTCGGCACTGGCATTCAGCCCGCGTGGGACCTCGCTCCGAGTGGCGCCCTGGAGCCGCTGGACAAATACCTGAGCGATCCGAAGCTTACCGATGCTGGATACGACTACATTACGTGGACATGATCAAGAAGTGCGCGGCTCCTTCCTTCGCCAATGATAACTGGTACCAGGTCGTGGACGGCATCTCGTCCGGCCGCACCGCGATGACGATCGACTCAAATATGTTCGGCTTCTGGAACGATGTTGCGGGGAAGCCTGCATCCGGCAAGATCGCCTTCGCTCCGCCGCTGCACGCACCGAGCGCCACGAGCTTGGATTCTGACATCTGGATCTGGGCTCTCGCCATGAACGCGGCTTCCGAAAAGAAGGGCACGGCCTGGCTGTTCATCCCGTGGGCCACCTCCAAGCAGGTGGCGCTCAAGGGTGCCCTTGCCGGCCAGCTCGTCAATCCGCCGCGCACGTCGACCTGGCAGGACGACACCTGGACTAAGTACGCCCGCGCTGATCACTGAACGTGTTTGAGTAGCCCCCCATTTCCGTAAGAAGTCCTCGTCATGAGAAAACCCTCCCTGATGCCGCCCGCACCGAGGAGGCCTTTACGAAAATGCCAGTCGGATTGTGGATCGCGTTGAAGAAGACTTCACTCGAATGCGCGTCTAGATCGTCATAGGTGAGCCGCGAGACCAGTGACGTACCTTTATGATTGTAAAGGTCCTTCGATGCTTGCCGGTACTGGGCCAGTAGCGTAGTCCACCCTCGAACGAAAAGACTGAGGCCGCCGCCCCGGCTACCGACGCCGACTCGCAATCACCGGCACTCGACGGCGGTTCGGAACTTCTCGGTGCCGCAGCGCCGGCCAAGCCGGACGGGCCCGGTGAAAAATTCGTCGTCGAGGGCAAGGCGCCCGCTGCTTCGCCCGGCCGCGCCGACGATTTTTCTTGGCCGCCAAGGCGGCAGCCTGCGGCCGCGGCCACAACCGAAACGACCACGGCGATCAGTCCGTAACCTGCCCGGGGCAGCGGAAGGGCGGAAAGCGCCTTCCGATGGCCGCGCAAGTAGGGTCTCGAGACAGACTCAGCGCGGCAGCACGCTCGATCCCATCAGCGCCTCGTCGATCGAACGCGCTGCCTGCCGGCCTTCACGGATCGCCCAGACGACCAGCGATTGACCGCGGCGCACATCGCCCGCCGCATAGAGCTTTTCGACGCTGGTCTTGTAGTCGCGATCATTGGCCTCGACGTTGTTCGAGCGGCGGCTGTCGATGGCGATCTTCATCTGGCCAGCCAATTCCGACACCGGCCCGACCGCGGCCGGCCCGGCAAAGCCGATAGCGATGAAGGCCAGATCCGCGCGGATAACGAATTCCGTGCCGGCGATCGGCTTGCGCTTTTCATCGACCTCGCAGCATTTGACGCCGGTCAACGCGCCGTCCTCGCCGATGAATTCGAGCGTCGCCACCTGGAACTCGCGCTCGGCGCCTTCCGCCTGCGAGGACGAGGTGCGCATCTTCGTCGCCCAGTAGGGCCAGACCGAAAGCTTGTCCTCCTTTTCCGGCGGCTGCGGCCGGATGTCGAGCTGGGTGACACGTACGGCGCCCTGGCGGAAGGCGGTGCCGACGCAGTCGGAGGCGGTGTCGCCGCCGCCGACGACGACGACATGCTGGCCGCCGGCGACGATCGGCGGCGACGGCCACGCCACCGATTGGATCGACTCGCCGCCGATGCGCTTGTTCTGCTGCACCAGGTAAGGCATCGCGTCATGCACGCCATCGAGATCGTCGCCGGGAATGTTGGCCGGGCGCGGCGTTTCCGAACCGCCGCAATAGAGCACCGCATCATATTCGGCGAGCAGCTCCGCCACCGGCTTGTCGACGCCGACATTGATCCCGCAATGGAAGCTCACCCCCTCGCCTTGCATCTGCTCGATGCGCCGGTCGATATAGTGCTTCTCGATCTTGAAGTCGGGGATGCCGTAGCGCATCAGCCCGCCCGGCCGGCTCTCGCGTTCATAGACGTGAACGTCGTGGCCGGCGCGGCCAAGCTGCTGGGCGGCCGCCATGCCGGCCGGCCCCGAGCCAATGATTGCGACGCGCCTGCCGGTCTTCCTTTCCGGCGGATAGGGTCGGATATGACCGGTTTCATAGGCCTTGTCGGCGATCGCCTGCTCGATCGTCTTGATGGCGACCGGAATATCCTCGAGGTTCAGCGTGCAGGCTTCCTCGCAAGGTGCCGGACAGATGCGGCCGGTGAATTCCGGGAAATTATTGGTCGAATGCAGGTTGCGGATCGCATTGTCCCAGTCGCCATTGTAGACGAGGTCGTTCCAGTCCGGGATTTGGTTGTGGACGGGGCAGCCGGTCGGCCCGTGACAGTACGGAATGCCGCAATCCATGCAGCGCGCGGCCTGTTTCTCGACCTCCTTGTCCGACATCGGCAGCGTGAACTCGCGAAAATGCCGGATGCGGTCGGAAGCCGGCTGGTACTTGTGCACCTGCCGGTCGATCTCGAGAAACCCTGTTACCTTGCCCATAGTCCAGTCCCTGCTGTCCAGATGGCGCGCTCGACGACGCACCCGTTAACCTCATAAGGCAGCCATGGCAACCTTCAGTCCGAGGCCAGGATTGTTGATGAAGGCATCGACCGGGAAGCTTTGCTTCCCGGCAAATCCCAAAGCCTATTCCGCCGCAACGCCCATGCGCATGCGTTCCATTTCGATCAGCGCGCGGCGGTATTCGACCGGCATGATCTTCCGGAATTTCGGCCGGAAAGTCGCCCAGTTGTCGAGGATCTCGCGGCCGCGCACCGAACCCGTGTAATGGACGTGGTTCGAGATCAGCTGATAGAGCCGCTCCTCATCATGGCTGGTCATGTCGCCGGACACGTCGACGCGGCCTTTGTGATCGAGGTCGCCGCCATGATGGAGCAGTTTCTCCATCAGGTCGTCTTCTTCGGGAACGGGTTCCAGTTCGACCATCGCCATGTTGCAGCGCTCGGCGAAATCACCCACCTCGTCGAGCACATAGGCGACGCCGCCCGACATGCCGGCGGCAAAGTTGCGGCCGGTCTGGCCGATGACGACGACAATGCCGCCGGTCATGTACTCGCAGCCATGGTCGCCAACGCCTTCGACGACGGCGGCGACGCCCGAATTGCGAACCGCAAAACGCTCGCCGGCGACGCCGCAGAAATAGGCCTCGCCCTCGGTCGCGCCGTAGAGCACCGTGTTGCCGACGATGATCGACTCCGCGGCGACGATCTTCGTGTTCTCAGGCGGGCGAATGACGATGCGTCCGCCCGACAGGCCCTTGCCGACGTAGTCATTGGCCGCACCGACCAGCTCGAACGAAACCCCACGCGCCAGGAAGGCGCCGAAGGACTGGCCGGCGGTTCCGGTGAGTTTTACCGAGATCGTGTCCTCGCGCAGGCCCTTGTGCTTGAAGCGCTTTGCCACTTCGCCCGACAGCATGGCGCCGGTCGAACGGTCGACATTGCGGATCGGCAGCTCGATGCTGACCGGCTGCCTGGCGTCCAGCGCCGGCTTGGCCAACTCGATCAGCTTGCGGTCGAGCACGTCGTCGATCGGATGCTTCTGCCGCTCGGTCCAGTGCACCGCCTCATGCGGGGCATCCGGCTTGAAGAACATCTTGCTGAAATCGAGCCCGCGTGCCTTCCAGTGCTGGATCAGCCCCCGCTTTTCCAAGAGGTCGGTGTCGCCGATGATCTGGTCGAGGTGGGTGTAGCCCATCTCGGCGAGCAGCGCCCGCACCTCTTCCGCCACATAAAAGAAGAAGTTGATGACGTGTTCCGGCGTGCCCTTGAAGCGCTTGCGCAACACCGGATCCTGCGTCGCGACGCCGACCGGGCAGGTGTTGAGATGGCACTTGCGCATCATGATGCAGCCGGCCGCGATCAGCGGCGCGGTCGAGAAGCCGAATTCGTCGGCGCCAAGCAGCGCGCCGATGACAACGTCGCGCCCGGTGCGCAGGCCGCCATCGACCTGCAGCGCGACGCGCGACCTGAGGCCGTTGAGCACCAGCGTCTGGTGCGTCTCGGCAAGGCCCATTTCCCACGGGCTGCCGGCGTGCTTGAGCGAGGTCAGCGGCGATGCGCCGGTGCCGCCGTCATAGCCGGAAATGGTGATGTGATCGGCGCGCGCCTTGGCGACGCCGGCCGCAACCGTGCCGACACCGACTTCGGAGACCAGCTTGACCGAGACATCAGCCGCCGGATTGACGTTCTTGAGGTCGTAGATGAGCTGCGCCAGATCCTCGATCGAGTAGATGTCGTGATGCGGCGGCGGCGAGATCAGGCCGACACCGGGCGTCGAATGCCTGACCTTGGCAATGGTGGCATCGACCTTGTGACCGGGCAACTGACCGCCCTCGCCGGGCTTCGCGCCTTGCGCCACCTTGATCTGCATCACGTCGGAGTTCACCAGATACTCCGCCGTCACGCCGAAACGCCCGGAAGCGACCTGCTTGATCGCCGAACGCTCGGGGTTCTTGCCGCCGTCCGGCAGCGGCAGGTAACGGTCGGCCTCTTCGCCGCCCTCGCCGGTGTTAGACTTGCCGCCGATGGCGTTCATGGCGCGGGCCAGCGTGGTGTGCGCTTCCCTGGAAATCGAGCCGAAGGACATCGCCCCGGTCGAGAACCGCTTGACGATATCGGCAGCCGACATGACCTCGTCGAGCGCGACCTTCTTGCGCCCGGTTTCTTCGGCCAGCCTGATCTTGAACAGGCCGCGAATGCTCTGCGCCCGCGCCGTCTCGCTGTCGATCTGAGCGGAATAGTCCTTGAACGTCTGCCACGATCCCTGGCGCACGGCGTGCTGCAGGGTGGCCACCGCATCGGGCGACCAGATATGCGCTTCGCCGCGCATGCGGAACATGTATTCGCCGCCGACCTCGAGGCTGTTGCGCAGCACCGGGTCGTTGCCGAAGCCGTCGGCGTGGCGGCTGACCGTTTCGGCCGCGATCTCTTCCAGCCCGACGCCTTCGATCAGCGTCGCGGTGCCGGTGAAATATTTTTGCACGAAATCGGTCTTCAGCCCGATGGCGTCGAAGATCTGCGCGCCGCAATAGGACTGGTAGGTCGAGATGCCCATCTTCGACATGACCTTGAGAATGCCCTTGCCAATCGACTTGATGTAGCGGGAGACGACCTCATTGGCGTCGACTTCGGCCGGCAGCTCGCCGCGCTTGTGCATGTCGAGCAGCGTGTCGAAGGCGAGATAGGGATTGATCGCCTCGGCGCCATAGCCCGCAAGGCAGCAGAAATGATGCACCTCGCGCGGTTCGCCGGACTCGACGACCAGCCCCACCGACGTGCGCAATCCCTTGCGGATCAAATGATGGTGGACCGCCGCCGTCGCCAGCAATGCCGGGATGGCGATGCGGTCCGGCCCGAGCTGACGGTCGGACAGGATGATGATGTTGTAGCCGCCGGCGACCGCCGCCTCGGCGCGCTCACACAGCCGGTCGATGGCGCCCTGCATGCCGGCCGCGCCTTCGTTCGAAGCATAGGTGATGTCGATCGTCTTGGTGTCGAAACGGTCCTCGGTGTGACCGATGGAGCGGATCTTCTCAAGATCGCCATTGGTCAGGATCGGCTGGCGCACTTCGAGCCGCTTGCGACGCGAATTGCCGACGAGATCGAAGATGTTCGGCCTCGGCCCGATGAACGACACCAGGCTCATCACCAGTTCCTCGCGGATCGGGTCGATCGGCGGGTTGGTGACCTGGGCGAAGTTCTGCTTGAAATAGGTGTAGAGCAGCTTTGATCTGTCCGACATCGCCGAAATCGGCGTGTCGGTGGCCATCGAGCCGACCGCTTCCTGGCCGGTG